>JBNMJJ010000007.1:0-20752 GCA_050873745.1 Lachnospiraceae bacterium
TAGCAATCCAAGTTGTACAAAATCTTACTGAAATCTTTGTTTTTTAGAGCCTCTTCATTGATGAAAAAATTCGCGACTCCGGAATCTCCCCAAAGGACATAATCCTCATGTTCTATCATTTCTGAATCCATTTGGAACAGCAGGGTGTCATAGTAGTCATCCTTGCGATTGTCTCTGGGGTCGCTTTGGGTAAAAAAAGGATAGCCTAAAATCCAGTGTCCACTGTTGAAAAACTCTTCGTAAAGGTATTGGCTATCCTCGTCGGACAGATAACAGAAAATATTTTGATTGGGCACATTCTCTCCAAAAAGTTCCTTCACAGTTTGGCAGAATACTTTATCAAAGCGATAGTCGTCGGGGCCAAGGAAGGCAGTCTTTTTTCTGATTTCCAGGGCGGCCTCCTTAAATACCGGAGTGTATTCAGTATCAGCGCTTGTGGCAATAGGAATATCTAGGGCTAATACCTGTTCCTTTGTATAAGAAGGATTAATCGTTTCATGATAAATTACCCTGAAATTCTTCTGGGAATCAGCTTCGTCCCAATCCAATCCGTATACATCATCCTCACTGGCAATGAAAAACTGCAGTATTCCCTGCTTTGGAAGTCTTTCATCCTCCAGAGCAGCCTTGCTAAAGTTAATCTGAGCCAGAAGCGTCATCTTTTTTTGGTTGGAATCAAGAGGATAATCCTTCGTTAAATCCCAATAGGGCACACCGCCAAACTTACTGTCAAAAATATCCGGCGTACTGTCCTTAATCAGAGTTAAGCTATAGGCAGCCATTGCGGTGGTTTCCCGTATTTTGGTTACAATTTTCTTTACTTTTTCACTTGCCTGTGCTTCATAATCTTTTTCCATCAATCAGATACCTTTTTCCTTTCCGTAGAATTTTATATCTGTCTCTAATGTAACATGACAACCGTTAATCTGGCTATAGGTTTTCTGGTGTTTTTCAGCGGAAAAAGTATATATATTAATATTGTAAAAGAAGCTGATATTGTTTACAAAGCAGCTCGACTGATACAGTCAGGGAAGAAAGTCTGCCGATATAGGATAGGGGAAGGCGGTTGAGCTGTGGAGAAAATAGAATGGCAAAAAATTATTTTTTGACAACTCTGTCCCTTGCCGGAGGGATATAAGTTAAATACACTGACAATAAAAGTAATTTTACTATTGATTTAGACAAGGATAATCTTTAATATCATTATAAATCGATGCGTACAAAATTGGTTTAAATAGTAGTGCAGTACGAGGGGGATAAAACAGGATATGGAGAAAAAATACAGAAATATAAGTGTGTTTTATGGATGTATTATTATGGTGTATACAATGGCAGAAGGCTTATTTGGTTATGGCTTTACTGCTTTTATGTACAGCAGAGGAATGAACTTATTATACGTTGGTATGCTTCTTGGAATGACAGATTTGTTTACAACGATATTTGACTATCCTTCCGGTAATTTCGCAGATAAATTTGGGAGGAAAAAAATATGTGGAATGGGGTTTTTGATTTATGGAGCAGGCTTTTGTGTTTTTGCAAGTTCACATAGTGTGTGGATGTTTTTTCTATCCTGTATTACGAGGGCATTGGGTGTTTCACTAATTAGCGGCGCTCCTACCACATGGTACCTGGGGGAGTTGTCTAAGATGGAACTGGTAAAATATAAAGACAGGGTACTGCCCATTGTACGGGGACTGAGTCTGCTGTTTGGCTCGGTGAGCGGTATATTAGCTTCAGGTCTGGCTGGTTATAATATGGCATTGCCCATATATGTGGGTGGATTTCTGCTGATTATATTTGGAATATTCATTTTGTGCCTGTTTGAAGATAATATGGTTGAAAAAGTGAAGGAGGTAAATATAGTCTTATTAACGGTTGAAAATACACGGAAGTTTATCAAAGATAAAACCATGAGGGAGCTGGTACTTTTTTCAATATGTAAAGCTGTGCCCTTTGCGATTTTTATTGTATCATGGCAGATTTTTGCAACACAGACTATAGGGTTGGAAACGAAGGCTTTAGGCTTCCTATATACCCTCATGCTCTTATTGATGAGTTTGACCAGTTTTATCGTAAGGTATTTGCTTAAGAGGATGAAAGGGTCGATAGTTTCGATAGTGGGAATACTATTTTCAAGCGTGGGATTTATCGTATTTATGTTTTGTAATACGGTAACCGTATTTTGTATTGGTTTCATTATTTATGAAATAGGGCTTGGAATTTTAAATGCTTCTTATCATACATGGCTTTACGATTTTATATCTGAGGAAGTGTTGTCAAGCCATACTTCTGCGCTGAGTTCAATCGATTCTCTGGTATCTTTTGTTATGTCCTTCTTTATCGGCGGATTTATTCAGCTTGTAGGATATGGCTGGGGATGGGGCATAGCAGTTGTGTTTGAAGCGTTTGCTATCGTCTGCCTGGTTATGATTAGCGTGAGATTAAGTCAGGAACATTAATAGCATGATAAACTATAGTGAAATAAAAAAAATCTGGCCGTATATATTATCAATATCCCTGATTTCGTTTTCTCTGGGGTTATTTTTACTGGTTTTCAATCTTCATATAAGCCATATAATTTCCTCCAGGGTGTTTTTGAGCAATTTTCTTCTTTTGGGAAATGTTTCAATGGCAGTGGGGAGTATTTTTTTCGGCAGACTTTGTTCCAAATTCGGTTTGAGGAGGCTGCTTATTCTGGCAACGGTGTGTTGTGCAGTCAGCTTTGTTCTGGAATGCGTTTTGATAAATCCGATATTTCTTTACGGGGTTTCAGCAGTATATGGTCTTGGCTTTTCCGTGCTGATGAGTATTCATGTTCCTTACATAATGGCAAATGTTGAAGAAAACAGACAGGCATATATGCTTAGTTTATGTACATCATGCAGGCTGCTGTTTTCTATGCTTGGCACATTGGCCGGAGGAATCATTCCACTGAAGACTTTCCTGCCAGTCAATAACAGCCCTTATCAGATGGTTCTTGTTTTAGCGGGGGCGGTTTATTTGTTGTCCTGTATACCTTTGTTCTTTGTTAAGGGAAATGGAGAAAAGATAAGTGAAGGGAAGCTGAAAAAAGGGGAAAAGATGAAGATAGGCTTTCCTTCCTTCTCTCTTATTTTTCTCTTACTGGGGCTGCTCATTTTTTTCTCCCCATATATGAATCTTTATTTAGCAAAGAGATATAATTTAGAATTGCAGACAATCAGTATCGTGATTACTCTGGTAGAGGTGAGCCCTATTGTGGGCAATTTAATTCTGGCTAATTTACATAAAAAATTTTCCCAAGATAAAATAATCTTTACAGGAACCCTTTTATGCGCAATATCTTTTGGACTTTTGGCGGCGATAAATAACGTATGGGGACAGATTGTTTTCCTGTTGGTATCTACCGTACTGGCTTCTTTTCTTTTTCCTTTAATCAACAGATACCTTTTGTCTATGGTGCAGAAAGATGAAATGGAGAAGGCTTCGGGATATGCTAATTTTTTTTATAATATAGGTGACTCGTTGGGAACGTATGCAGAGGGTGTGTGTATTGGCTTTGGTTTATACAGGGGGCCTTTTGTTGCTGCGGCTGGAATGTATCTTCTTATCTTTGCTTTGATTCGGGGGAAGAAAAATAAGACACACTTATTACAGCATTGACGAAGAAGAGGAAAAACCGCATGAATACAGTAAAGCAGGCATATGATGCGATTAAATCCCTGTATGAAAAACTGAGAGAAAAAGATAAGGGGATGGAGACTGATTATTTTGTCTCCATCCCATATATTTTATTCTCAATACGTTGAAGAAACTATTTTGTTTTTTAATCCGTAAAATTATCAAAATAGCCCTGGACCAGGATAATAGGTGTGCCCTTGTCACCGGAACCGCTGGTCAGGTCGCATAAAGAGCCTAACAAATCAGTTAGTTGTCTTGGAGTAGTCCCCTGAGAAGCCATGTTGCCTACCAGATTGGACTGCTTTTCTTTAATGCTTCTGGAAATGGCTGCCTTTAGCTCCTCCCCTCTTAAATCGGAGAAATCGTTGTCGGCCAGATATTTTAATTTCAACTCGTTAGGAGTACCAATCAGACCATCTGTAAAAGCAGGAGATACCACCGGGTCGGCCAGCTCCCAGATTTTGCCCTGAGGGTCCTTAAAAGCGCCGTCTCCGTACACCATAACCTCCACCTGCCTGCCGGTCAGTCTTTTGATTTCTGCCTGGATGGATTCTACTAAATCCTGGCATTCTCTGGGGAAAAGTTTAACTTTATCCTCGGTAGACTTGTTGGAGCCCAGAAGGCCGTATTTAGCGTTGTAGCCGCTGCCGTTAATGGAAGCGGTGAGAATATCATCCATACCGCAAACAACTTTGGCTCCTGCCTCAGTTAGAATACGCTTGGTTCTCTTACGGGTATGAATATCGCAGGTCAGCACGCAGTCGGTATAGTTTAAAATCGTCTTGGCCTGGTTGGAAAAGATAATTTCCACCTCTGCGCCGGCTTCCGTAATAATGTCGGAGTAATACTCCACATAATCCACGCCGGTAAACTCATGCCTGTTTTCCCCAAAAAGCTCACGATATTTTTCCAAAGTAAGAACATCACTGTAGGGATTGATACCTGCTTCATCCAGTTGGTCATAGGTTAAAATGGCATTACCCACCTCATCACTGGGATAGCTTAACATGAGAACAACCTTTTTGGCTCCCATGGCGATGCCTTTTAAGCAGATAGCAAAACGGTTACGGGAAAGGATGGGGAAAATGACCCCGATGGTTCCTCCGCCTAATTTTGCACGAACATCGTCTGCAATGTCCTGAACGGTTACATAGTTACCCTGAGAACGGGCTACGATAGACTCTGTTAAAGCGATAACATCCCTGTTTCTTAATGAAAAAGGCTCGCTTTCTGCCGCTTCCATAACACTGGTCACAGCGATGTCTACCAGATTGTCACCCTCACGAATGATGGGGCAACGAATGCCTCTTGAAATAGTACCCACTTTTCTTTCCATAACGTATACCTCTTATTTCCCTGTAGTGCAAAAAATGACGACTTTTCAGCGGATTTCCTGTCCTTTAACCGAAAAGTCAAGTTATCCCCTTTCGGGATAAGAACTGCAAAGAGCAGGACTTTAGCCCGACAAAGTACATTATACATAGACTTGCATAGACTTGCAAGAAAAATTGCAGAAATCCGTTTGCTAGTGGTTTATAAGTAACCTGTTTGCTCTATAGCGTTGAAATAAATTGTAGTATATGCTAAAATTATACCGAAAAAAGCTGAAATTTATACAAAATTTTATGCTTAATCACAATAAAAATGGAGGTAGTAAAAATGAGTGACAAAAAACTTGAAAAACAGAAAAAGAAACTGGTGGAGGCAGGTCTAATGGCTTCGGATGATGTCCTGATTGATTTTTTTCAGGTCAGTTATATAGATCGTCTGATTGGACAAATTGGGAAGTGGAAACCCGGATGGGCCTATTTTACTGAGGAAAAGTTGATTATAATAACCGGACTTTTGAACCGCAATATGGTTATTCCATACAAAAGCATTAGCGCTTTGAAAAAGTGTTCCCAATTTCTTATCCCCATTGGAATTTCTATTACCTATGAAGACGCTGAGAAAGGAAAGACGGTAACGGAGCGAATTTCCATGATGAAACGAAATAAGTGGCTGGAAGTTCTGGCAAATAAGTCAGGAGCTACAGTTTCTTAATTTTCTATTAAGAAAGGTGCCGGTGATGACGAGAAGAACAGGCAGTGAAATAAGAATGGTTTATACGGCTGGAGGCGCTTTGACCTATGAGCTTTTACGGAAAGCGGTTAAGAATGTCAATCTTCGCATTGACCGGGAAGGAAGGATAAAGGTATCGGCCAGTCCCCGGGTTCCCATTAGTTTTATCGACGGCTTTGTACGGGAAAAAGAGGCTTTTATCCTCAAAGCGATAGAAAACATCCAGCGAAGGCAAAAGAAGCAGGAAGAAGAGACAGGATGGGAAACGGGAAAGCGGCTGTCCGTATTGGGAGAAGGCTTTACTCTGGTCATTCGAGAGGGAAAAAAAGAAGGCATTTCTTTAGAAGCTCCCTATCTGTATCTTACCGTGAAGCCGGAGGCGGCAGAGGGCAGAAGAGAGGCCATATGGCAGGCTTGGCAAAAGAAATTGGCCGGGGAGGTACTGGAAGAAAGCATGGAGAGGATGAGCCGGATGGTAGCTTCTTACGGAATTAGTTATCGGGAAATGAGCATCCGCCGGATGACGTCCCGCTGGGGCTCCTGTCAACCGGTCAAGGGAAAAATTACCCTGAATACCCGCCTGGTGGAAGCGCCTATAGAGGCTATCGATTATGTTGTGCTTCATGAATTGGCCCATATGAAATATCCACACCACCAGAAGTCTTTCTACGATTTTATTGCCCGTTTCATGCCGGATTGGAAAGCAAGAAAGGAACTGCTGAAAGGGATTATGTAGCCGTTAAGCCGGTGAATTATGGATTGATTTATGATTTAGGCTGTCAGGAACAATAGTCAGACTTGTATCAGGTATGGATGGGCATATACAAGAATTTTTTTACGTCATGTCCCAAAGTGGGCTGTCGGAGGGTGGAAAAGACGCATGAATTTCAGCTAGAAGGGCATATAGAGAAAAATATGTTTTCTATGCCCTAAAAGCTGGATAGTGTGGGGCATAAGAGAGGGATAATTTTCTATATGCCCTTTTACTTCAGGGTTTACCAGAAAAAGGATAGGAAAATAGAGTGTGTTGGGCAGCACAGGCCAAATTTTCTCTCTATGCCCAGTCTGTGGGCTTATTTTTTAGGAGAAAGGTCTATAAAACAGCAATTTTAGCCTAAAATAAATGATGATTATTAAATATTTTCACTATAAAACGAAAAAAATGAAAACCAGAAAGGAAAAGAACCATGAGCAAAAAAGAGGAAGCAATGAAATTACATCACAAAAAGTATAACTGTGCCCAGGCAGTAGCCTGTGCCTTTGCGAAAGAAATCGGAATAGATGAAAAAATTCTGTTTCAGGCTAACGAGGGCTTTGGATTGGGAATGGGTGGCACCCAGGGCATCTGTGGAGCCCTTGCAGGAGCGGTTATGCTGGCAGGCTTTAAGAACAGCGACGGTAATCTGGAAAATCCGGCTACCAAAGGTTCCACCTACCAGTTGTCTAAACAGATGCTGGAGGCTTTTGAAGCTAAGGTGGGAAGTACAATTTGCAAGGAGATTAAGGGGCTGGAAACGGGAAAAATCCTGTGCAGTTGTTCTGACTGCGTCTGTGTTGGTGTAGAGGTGGCAGAGGAAGTGCTGGGACTGTAATAAAGAAGTGATTGCTGTACAGGATTTTTATGAGGGGAAAATACAATGGAAGGATATACGAAGGATGAAATTAATTTTCATGGATTTTTAACTGCAATGCGGCAGCTTCAGGGAGTGACTCTGGAGCAGGTTTGTGAAGGACTGTGTTCCGTCAGTATGATGAAGCGTATTGAAAGCGGAGAGCGGCTGCCGGATAAGTTGATGCGGGACAGGCTTATGCTGAGGATGGGTGTGGCTTTGGAGGGCTATGAGGATTATCTGTCTACGGAGGAATACGAAGAATGGCAGATAAGGCAGGGCTTGATTAAAGCAATAAAGGAGAAAGAGCTTAAGCGTGCAAGAAATTATTTAGAGAAATACCGGAAAAAAGTAAACTGCAGCGCTGTGGAGAAGCAATTCTTTGGAGCTATGGATTTTATGCTTTTGCAAATGGAAAATGCGCCAATAGAGCAGCAGAAGGCTGTAATGAAAAAGGCGGTAAAGCTGACCATACCGGATATGGAAAGGGCTTTAGAGAGAAAAGTTCTGCTGTCGGAACAGGAAATAAATCTGTTGTCAGAATATCTATGGCTGCACAGAGACGCGGAAAAATCAGGGACAGAAGAAGCATATTTTTATCAATACGAAAGGCTGCTGGCCTATATTGACACCTCCCTTATGGACGATAATGGGCGGGCAAAAACCTACCCTAAGGCCGCATTTTATCTGTGCAGACGGATTCTGGACGGATATTCCACACTGGAAAATCTGCAAAAGGGCTTAAAGGTTTGCCATCGGGCTATTGAGGTATTAAGAAAGAGTGAGAAGGCCTATTATTTCATTGAACTTTTGGAAGTCTGGCAGGAACTGGTGGAAAAGATAAGGATTTTTCTTAGTGAAATTGGAAGAGATAAGGCCATAGAGGCTCTTCTTGTACAGGCAAAAGAAAGGCACGAGTGGGAGAGGCTGCTGAAAGAGCTTTATGCGGAGTATAATGTGCCTGTTTATATGGAAAATTTCTGTTATTTATATTGGGAAACGGAAAGCTATTGCATCGGTGATGTTATTCGTATAAGGCGTAATATGCTGGGAATGACGAAGGAGCAGCTTTGTGAGGGAATCTGTTCCGTAAAAACACTGACCAGAATGGAATTAAAAAAGGCAAAGACACAGCTTCCCATTGTCAGAGCATTATTTGAACGGCTGGGATTGTGTGCGGAGTATACCAGAGCGAGGGTTATTACCAATGATTATGAAACGCTGAAGCTGGCGGACAGGCTGGCTTGGTACGTTAATAATGATAAGATGGAAGAATGGGAGAAAACGTTAAAAAAATTAGAGAAGAAATTATGTATGGAAATTCTGCAGAACAAACAGTTTATTGTGTCTGGGTATTATTTATTGGGACTGCGTACCGGAGAGCTGGATAAAGAGGAATTCGTGAATAGGATGTTGAGCACTTTGGAATACACAATCCCTGCGGAAGCTGTTTTAAAATCAGGGAAAAAATTTTTAACCAGGGATGAAGCGCAGTATATATTTAATGTGGGTATGTATATAGGTAGTGATAAAAGGAAGATATATCTACAGGTAGTGGAAGAAATCTGTCAGGATTTTAAAACAGCAGGAGGAATAGGAGCTCATATAAACCGCTATGAGTTTTTCTTAACAGGTTTATGCAGTTATTGGGGAGATATGGGAGAATATGAAATGTCGAATAGACGTGGCATAAACCTGATTAAAGAAAGTCTGACTTATCAGAGAATTGGGTTGGTTGCTGCGAATATTTATAATTGTTTTTGGAATAACCAGCAAATCCAACCTACCAAAGAAAAGAAGTGCAGTGAAGAAGAGAAAAAATTACGTCAGTGCATTCTCCTAAGCCGTATTCATAGAACAAAGAAATATACTATGTTTTATCAAAATATATTGGAGAATTACTTAAAAGAATAAATCAATTCTGCATAATATCGTAAGTAGGAAGATTGTTGCGTACTGTGCCTGTATGTAGGGGTTGAAATAAAGAAGAATAGTACGAGGTAAAAATGAGAGCAAAGGCCAGGCAACTTACCAAAGTGATATTCAGAGTTTTTTTCATTATTAGAATTCCTTTCTGTATAAATTGAGAAACACAAGTTACATCCTCAATATAAAACTAAAGTCCGAAGAAAACAAGGGACAGAGTTGTCAAAAAATCCTCTCGTTTTTTTGACAACTCTGTCCCTTGTTTTCTTTCATTTAAATATTTATGTTATGATGTATATATTAATTCTAATAAGGTTTATTATAGTTATCAATGACGGAAGAGTCGTTGAAAAAGGGCCATTTGAAGAACTAATTAACAAACAAGGATACTTCTATAGCTTATACTATTTACAAAATAAATATTAATTTGGAGAAAAAATGATAACAATAAAAAAATTATTAAAAAAATATGATAATAGGGTAGTGCTGGATGAAATTTCTTTTGACATAGCTAAAGGAGATTTTATTGGTATAATGGGTCAATCCGGGTCAGGAAAAACAACGCTTTTAAATTCTATATCGACAATTGATAATGAATATAGTGGACAAATTTTATATGATGGAGTTAATATTTCAAATTTATCAGAGAGAGAGCTGGCTGAATTTAGAAATACTAAAATAGGGATTGTATTTCAAGAATATAATTTGATAGATTGTTTGACCGTCTATGAGAATATTATTATAGCATTAACTTTTTCTAAACTTAATAAGCATGAACAAAATAGAAAAGTTATTGATGTGGTAAGGAAATTAGATATAGAAAAAATTATTGATAAATATCCATGTGAAATATCTGGCGGCCAAAGACAAAGGGTAGCATGTGCCAGAGCCATTATAAAGCAGCCATATATAATATTGGCAGATGAACCAACGGGGGCACTTGATACACTTTCGACTAAAAGCTTATTAAAGACATTAGCTCATCTAAATTTTGAATTTAACGAAACTATACTTATGGTTACGCATGAGCCATTAGCAGCAAGTTATTGCAAAAAAACACTATTTATGGAAGAAGGAAGAATAAAAAAGGAGCTTGTAAAAGGAAAAAAGAATCAAAGAGACTATTATAGGGAAATTTTAAATGAATTGATAAAAGGAGAGGAGGTTATAGATGAAATTTAGTAAATTGGTATGGAGGAATATTAAAACTACCATATCCCACTATATCATATATTGGTTATTTAATGTAATTATATTTTTTTTGTTATATTCAGGTAATTTTATCGGAAATTCATTTATTGATATTACTGTTTCAAACTCATTACCCGCAATTATTATTACCGTTGCCAGTATAGTTTTGGTTTATACCAATAAATGTATAGTTGGGAGACGGGGAAAAGAATTTGCTATATATATGCTAATAGGTTTAAACAGGCAAAAATTAGTCAGCATTTATGTATTTGAAAACTTAGGAATTTTATTACTTTCATTTGTAGCTGGTGTGCCGCTGGGAGTATTATATTGTTATTTTGTTTTAAGCAGTAAAATAGGGATGGAGTCTTTGAATAATGTGGTTCTGGTTACCTTAGGAGCCACAATAGGCTACTTTATATTGCTTTGTATTATAGCTATCATTATTAGTATTTATCTTTTACATAAAAAAAATTTAAAGAATTTATTTACCATGCGATATAAAAGTGAGGAGAACAGGAGTATCAATATTTTTAATGTAATAAGAGAAATAGTAATCTGTACTTTTTTGATTGTAATTTTTTCTTCTATGCTGAATAAAATAGAGAATATGTTACCTTTTATCTCCGTAGTAGGAATTATATTAGTTTATACATTGATTAAGTTAAGTCTTGATAGCTTAAGTTACATTAGAAAAAAGAATCTTTGGCTAATTAAAAAAAATAAAATATATATAATAGCCAAATTATTAAGTAAATATAAAAATAAGTTAATGATGTATGGAGTGCTGAATATTTGCTTTATTATATCCATATGTTCATTTATAGTAGGATATATATTTAAAAATTCTCAGTCTATAATCATACAATATGAATTAGATATAGCAATGGGGCATATACAAACTTATATTGCTTTTCTATTTTTAATAACTTTGTGCTTTGTTTCAAGTTTAAGTCAGTCAATGGATATATTGGATTCAAAAGAAGATTACTATAAATTGATGTATATTGGACAAAGTAGAAAAGCGGTTAGCAAGGTGTTATTAGGAGAATTATGTCTTAATGGTGTATTATCAATAGGGGGAGGGGTTTTTGTGATATTACTTTCTTCCCAAGTTGTAAATATTGTAGAAGGAATGGAGGCTCTAAATAAATATATGGTTCTAAGTATAATCGTATATATATTTTTTATTCTTGTTTTGTATAATTCAATAAAACGCTTAATAGTTATTTGATTGAAGCTCCTTATGCTGTCTGCCGGGACGATAGCGGTTTTTACCAGATAAATCACCTGCATTATCTACCCGGTTATGAATTTGCCGGAGATGCTTTCCAATGTGAGGACTTCTTTAGGAATGGTTAAAAAATTGTAATTTTTTTCCTCCAGATGAAACTTTTTCCCCATAACTTGTATCTATTACTATGTAAGTGAAAAACAAGAGAAAGTTGTGGGGATACGCCCACACAGAAACGGAGGAAAATTATGAAAAAACACTTATTAACCTTTACCCTGGTAGTAACTCTCGGACTGGCGACAGCATGCGGAAGTGAAGATGTTCCCAGTGGAGCACAAGTGTCTACTGCTACAGGAGAAGCCTTCTCCATAGACGCAGATATTCCGGAGGGAGATACTATTGAACTAATTGAGGGAACTATCGAAGAGACGGCCGCAGATGCGACCGAGGGTACAACCGAAGGTACGGAAGTAAATGGAAGTCAGGCAGAAGCAGCAGAAGGAAGCGTTATCGGTGTAGTAGAGGAAATCAAGGAGTTCAAATTTATTATTTTGGATGAAGCGACTGGTACATACTATGACTTCCCCATTGAAGAAGGCGGTGTGGATTTAGGTGATATTAAAGTAGGTGATAAGGTTAAAGTAACCTATAACGGACTCATTTCCGAGACAGACCCCTTTAAAGGAATAATTTTATCTGTTGAGAAAGCAGCAGAATAAATAATAAATAAGGAAACGATAATCTCTGGTGAGAACATCGTTCATGGAAAAGGAAAATCGCTCATAACTGAATTTCAGTTATGAGCGACTTTTTTAAACCTTATCTTTAATCTGGGCGTGCAGTTCCTGCAGGGAACGAAGCTGACTGTTTCCATGGGCCTTCATATAACGAAGGCCTTCTGCAGTGGCTCTTGCCGCCGCCATGGTGGTCATATAAGGAATTTTAGCCTTAATGGCTGCCTTTCTAAGATAGCTGTCATCATTGACGCTTTCCTTACCGGCAGGAGTATTAACGATAAAATCCACTTCTTTGTTATTAATCGTATCCAGAATACAAGGGCGGCCTTCATACAGTTTTTTCACCTTCTTAGCAGGAATGCCGGACTGGTTGAGCAGGTCGCAGGTGGTTCCTGTAGCAATGATGTCAAAACCTACTTCCTGGAAGCCTTTGGCGATTTCCACCACTTCTTTCTTATCCCGGTTATTTACAGAGAAAAGAACGGTTCCGCTCAGGGGCAGCTTGGACTGGGTTGCTTCCTGTGCTTTGTAGAAGGCTTCACCATAGGAATCGGAAAGTCCCAAAACCTCGCCGGTAGAACGCATCTCGGGTCCGAGAACGGGGTCTACTTCCTGGAACATATTGAAGGGGAATACTGCTTCTTTTACCCCGTAATAAGGAATTTCCTGCTCCTTTAAGGAAGGAATGGGAGAAGGTCTGCCGGTAATCTCAGCGGTAATAATCTCTGTTGCCAAAGGCACCATGCGGATGTTGCATACCTTGGAAACCAAAGGCACGGTACGGGATGCGCGGGGATTGGCTTCCAGAACATAGACCTTGCCATCCTCGATAGCATACTGCATATTCATCAGACCCTTAACGTGCATTTCCTCAGCAATACGCTTGGTATAGTCCTTGATGGTAGCTAGGTTTTCGGGAGAAATATGAACGCTGGGCAGGATACATGCGGAGTCACCGGAGTGAACCCCTGCCAGCTCAATATGCTCCATCACTGCAGGAACGAAGGCGTGGGTGCCGTCACTGATGGCATCGGCTTCACATTCCATAGCATGGTTCAGGAAACGGTCGATGAGGATGGGTCTGTCAGGGGTTACTCCTACAGCCGCCAGCATGTAGCCTTTCATGCTTTCATCATCGTATACCACTTCCATGCCCCGGCCCCCCAATACATAGGAAGGACGAACCATTACCGGATAGCCGATTTTACCGGCGATAGCAAGAGCCTCATCTATGGTAGCAGCCATACCGGATTCCGGCATGGGGATTTCCAGTTTTTCCATGACGGCCCTGAACTGGTCACGGTCCTCCGCCAAATCAATAACGGAGGGAGAGGTGCCCAGAATTTTTACCCCGTTCTTTTCCAGCTCTGCCGCCAGGTTCAGAGGAGTCTGCCCACCAAACTGGGCAATGACGCCTACGGGCTGTTCCTTGTGGTAGATACTCAATACATCCTCCAGGGTCAGCGGCTCAAAGTACAGTTTGTCAGAGGTATCATAGTCGGTAGATACGGTTTCCGGGTTACAGTTGACGATAATCGTTTCAAAGCCCATCTTCTTTAAGGCCAGTGCGGCATGCACACAACAGTAGTCGAATTCGATACCCTGACCGATACGGTTGGGGCCGCCGCCCAGAATCATAATCTTGGGCTTATCCGTATTTACCGGATTCTTATCCGGTGCATTGTAGGTGGAGTAGTAGTAGGCGCTATTTTCGGTGCCGCTTACATGAACGCCCTCCCAGGCTTCTTCCAGTCCCAGACTGATTCGTTTGTTGCGGATAGTCTCTTCTGAAACCTCCAGAATCTGACTTAAGTATTTATCGGAGAAGCCGTTTTTCTTGGCGGAAATTAATGCTTCATCAGAAGGCAGGCCGCCTTTGTTTTTCAGAAGGGCTTCTTCTTCCTCCACCAGCTCCTTCATTTGCTCAATAAACCAGGTCTTTACTCTGGTAATCTCAAACAGCTCTTCCACAGAGGCGCCTTTTCTTAAAGCCTCATACATGATAAAGTGGCGTTCGCTGGAGGCGTTGCCCAGCATCTTCAAGAGCTGCTGTCTGGTTAAAGAGTCAAAATTCTTAGCGTGGCCCAAACCGTAGCGTCCCGTCTCCAGACTGCGGATAGCCTTCTGGAAGGCTTCTTTGTAGGTCTTACCAATGCTCATTACCTCACCTACGGCACGCATCTGGGTACCCAGCTTGTCCTCTACGCCTTTGAATTTTTCAAATGCCCAGCGGGCAAACTTGATGACTACATAGTCGCCGTCTGGAACGTATTTGTCCAGAGTTCCGTATTTTCCGCAGGGAATATCTTTTAGGGTAAGGCCGGCAGCCAGCATGGCAGATACCAGAGCGATAGGGAAACCGGTGGCCTTGCTTGCCAGAGCAGATGAACGGGATGTACGGGGATTGATTTCGATAACGATGATACGGTCGGTTACCGGGTCATGGGCAAATTGTACGTTGGTTCCACCAATTACCTGTACCGATTCTACAATTTTATAAGCCTGCTCCTGAAGCCGTTTCTGACAGTCTTCAGAAATGGTGAGCATGGGGGCGCTGCAGAAGGAATCACCGGTATGAACGCCGAGGGGGTCGATGTTTTCGATAAAACAAACGGTAATCATGTTGTTATCTGCATCACGAACCACTTCCAGCTCCAGCTCTTCCCAGCCCAGAATAGATTCTTCTACTAAAACCTGACCAACCAGACTGGCCTGCAGGCCTCTGGAAATAACGGTTTTTAATTCTTCCTTATTATATACCAGTCCGCCGCCGGCACCGCCCATGGTATAGGCAGGACGAAGAACGACAGGATAGCCTAGCTTCTCGGCAATGGCAAGCCCCTCTTCAACGGAGTAGGCTACTTCGCTGCGGGCCATTTCGATACCCAGTTTGTCCATAGCGGCCTTAAATTCAATACGGTCTTCGCCTCGTTCAATGGCATCTACCTGGACACCAATGACCTTAACGTTATATTTATCCAAAATTCCTGCCTGATTCAATTCAGCGCACAGATTAAGGCCGGACTGGCCGCCCAGATTGGGGAGCAGTGCATCGGGCTTTTCTTTCTGGATAATCTGTTCCAGTCTCTCCACATTAAGCGGTTCAATATAGGTAATATCTGCTGTTTCAGGGTCGGTCATGATGGTGGCTGGGTTGGAGTTCACCAGCACGATTTCGTAGCCCAGCTTACGGAGCGCCTTGCAGGCCTGGGTGCCGGAATAGTCGAACTCACATGCCTGACCAATAATGATTGGACCGGAGCCAATAATAAGTATCTTGTGAATATCAGAGCGTTTTGGCATTGGATTGTCCTCCTTTTTTTCTTCTTTACTATTATATAGAAAATGAAAAAAAGCACAAGCGAAAAATGGATAAAAACGAAAAATCTTTTCCCTTCCTTACCTTTCTAAGGAACGCTTTAATCAGAGTTTTACTAAAAAAGTTTGACACCGGGGAAAATAATAGGAAATCTTTGTACACACTATTGGAAAGGGCAAAAAAAAATAGTATACTGTATAAGAAAAGAGAAAGTTACAGATAAAAGCCCTTTTTAGGCTGAGTTTTTTAGGGAACGGGATTGCAGGGCGTAGAAACGGAGGGAGAAATGGTAAAACCTACTTTAGTGATTTTGGCAGCAGGAATGGGAAGCCGTTACGGCGGACTGAAGCAGATTGACCCCATTGATGAGGCTGGCCACAAGATTATTGATTTTTCGATTTACGATGCTTTACATGCGGGCTTTGGAAAAGTGGTTTTTATTATAAAAAAAGAACATGAGGCAGATTTCAGAAGCTGCATCGGGGATGCGGTCAGTAAGCATATAGAAGTGGAATATGTCTTTCAGGATTTGCTGGACGTACCGAATGGGTTTACTGTTCCTAAAGGGCGGATAAAGCCCTGGGGAACCACCCATGCGTTGATGTGCTGCAAGGAGGCGGTGAAGGAGCCTTTTGCCGTAATCAATGCAGATGATTATTATGGAAAAAGCGCATATACTACTTTGGCGGATTACTTGAAGGGTCATGCTAAGCAGGGAGAAATACCGGCTTATGCTATGGTAGGCTACCAGTTGAGGAATACGCTGACGGATAAGGGAAGTGTGGCAAGAGGCTTATGCGTAACGGATGAGTCCGGCTTTTTGACGGAAATTGTGGAGCGGACCAAAATCATCAAGACCAGCGAGGGAGCCGCTTATACAGAGGATGACGGAGCCACCTATATACCGGTATCGGCGGATACCCTGGTGTCGATGAATATGTGGGCATTTTATCCCAGCATATTTGCTTTGTTTGAGAAGGCAATGGAGAGGTTTTTTGCAGAGGATGTGGAGGCTAATCCCATGAAGGCGGAATGCCTGATTCCTACGGAGGTGGGCAAATTACTGGAGGAAAATAAGGCCACGGTGCAGATGCTTTCTTCCCGGGATAAGTGGTTTGGAGTCACCTATCAGGAGGACAAGCCTTTTGTTAAGGAATCTATTCAGGAATTGAAGGCTGCGGGAGTATATCCCGAAAAGCTGTGGGAATAAAAAGGGGAATAGATTGAAGCCATAAGCAATATCCTTATTTGAAGGGTAGGGCAGGAACGTAAAAACAGGATATAAAGCTGCCAAAGCAGCGGAAGTGAGAGGTAGATAATGGCAATTTTAGTAACAGGAGGCGCCGGATATATCGGCAGCCATACGGTGGTGGAATTACAGCAGGCAGGATATGAGGTAGTGGTACTGGATAATCTTTGTAACTCCAGTGAAAAATCTTTGGAAAGGGTAGAGGCGATTACCGGTAAAAAAGTGCCTTTCTACAAAGCGGATATTCTGGACCGGGAAGCCCTGGAAGATATTTTCAGGAAAGAAAAGATTGATTCCTGCATTCATTTTGCAGGGCTTAAGGCGGTGGGAGAATCGGTATCAAAGCCCTGGGAATACTACAAGAACAATATTGCAGGCACCCTGACTCTGGTGGATGTCATGAGGAAGCATAACTGTAAAAACATTATTTTTTCCTCTTCCGCAACGGTTTACGGAGACCCGGCCTTTGTTCCCATCACAGAAGAGTGCCCTAAGGGAACCTGTACCAACCCTTATGGCTGGACGAAATCTATGCTGGAACAGATTCTCACCGATATTCAGAAGGCAGATTCGGAGTGGAATGTGGTGATTTTACGCTACTTTAACCCCATTGGCGCACATAAGAGCGGTACCATAGGAGAGAATCCCAACGGCATCCCCAATAATCTGATGCCTTATGTAACCCAGGTAGCGGTAGGAAAATTAAAGGAACTGGGCGTATTTGGCAATGATTATGATACTCCTGACGGAACGGGAGTGCGGGATTATATCCATGTGGTAGACCTGGCCAGAGGGCATGTGAAAGCCTTAAAGAAGATTGAAGAAAAAGCAGGATTGAAGATTTATAACCTGGGAACCGGAGTGGGCTACAGCGTTTTAGATATTGTCAAAAACTTTGAGGAGGCTAATGGGGTTAAGGTGCCTTATGTGATTAAGGACAGACGCCCCGGTGATATTGCCACCTGCTATTCCGATGCAGCTAAAGCGAAGGAAGAGCTGGGCTGGGTGGCTGAGAACGGCATCCGGGAAATGTGTGAGGATTCCTGGAGGTGGCAGAGTAAGAATCCCAATGGGTATGAGGACTAACGCTTTAAGAGGACTGAGAAGGAAATCCCCTTCTTAGTCCTCTTCTATGACATGAATCTCCAGATAGTCAAAATCCACTTCTTCCACAAAAGCATCAGAAGTAAAACGGGCTCTTGCATGACGCTGAAAGTCTTTAATTGTGGATTCCAGCCAGATAGGCTGGGATAAATTAAAGGTATAGCAGCACTTCTCCAAAGCGCTCAATACCTTGTGGGTACGGGAATCCTCAGAGCAGTTTTCCACGGTGGTGTCCATAAGCAGATGATTGTTCTGAAAAATCTTAAACCAGATGCGCATAAAACCTCCCTGTAAGCTAAGCGATGCAATTCTTTAGTAGAAAATGTTGTTTGCTTTGTCACAGTATAACAGATAAGAAAGAAATCATAAAGCTAAAAGTTTTATTAAATATTAGAAAAAAGAAACAAATTCCCTTGTTTTTATGATAAAATTTTAGTAACAATTACAAGAATTATGTAGATAAATGCTTGAATTGGCAGAAGAATTGAAAGAGTGGAGAAAGGTTAAACGAATTAAAATGGGAGCAGCTTATAAAGAGAGTTCACCGGTGGAAAGCTGGACGGAAGTTATTCTGGTTTATAATTCAGCATTAAAGGAAGTGGGAACGAAGCTGGAAATATTGAACGATGAGTTCCAGCATGTACATCGGTATAATCCTATTGAGCATATCAAGTCAAGAATCAAGAGTTCAGAAAGCATCGTGAAGAAACTGAAGCGTAACGGATATGAATCCACTATCGAGAATATGGTGGAATATGTCAACGATATTGCCGGTATACGGGTTATCTGTTCTTTTACTTCCGATATTTATCGGATTGCAGAGATGATTAGCAACCAGAATGATATTAAGATTCTGGGGATTAAGGATTATATCAAGAATCCTAAGCCCAGCGGCTATAAAAGCTATCATATGCTGGTAACCGTGCCGATTTATCTGTCCGACAGAATCGTCCATGCCAAGGTGGAAATCCAGATTCGAACCGTAGCTATGGATTTCTGGGCTACATTGGAGCATAAGATTAATTATAAATTTGAGGGAAATGTCCCTCAGCATATCAAGGATGAGCTGGTGGACTGTTCCAGAATGGTTGCCGCTCTGGACAAAAAGATGCTTTCCCTGAATGAACAGATTCAGGATATGGTGGAAAATGAATAAGTAAATTAAGGGACTGTCACTGCAGTCCCTTTTTCGTTATGATAACAGACAGCATATCCGGTAAAATCCTCCCCTGAAATGAGGAGTGCCCAGGCACCTTTCGGCACCCGGGCTATTATGAAAAAATTCATCTTATTTGCAAATATAGCTGGTAATCAAGACGTATTTCTAACTTATATTTAGTATAGCAGTGAAATATGAACAAAGTATGAATGATATGTAAAAATGTGGTGAATGATGACAAAAAGAAAAAAACGGAGATTTTTTTTGTGTACATTATGCACAAAAACAAGAAATTTGTAAAATATGAGGAAATATGCTAAAATAGCACCAGCTAATGTAAAGTTGCTCTAACGGGAGGAAGGTAATGGATAATTTTATTGATAAACTGGCCCAGAAGTTTACTGCTGGTGAAGTAATCAGGGCCAATCAGGCAGCAGAAGAACGGGAACTGCGAAAGCTGCAGGAGCAGGTGACAGAGTACGAAAGATGTCTGCAGGAGATGCGTAAGCTCCAGCTTAGGAATACGGAGACGGCAGAGAGCCTGAAGGAGCTTGTGGAGCAAAGTAAGGCTGATATTAGCGGATTGGCCAATGAGAGCCTGAATAAAATTGTCAGGATTACACCTCCGGAAAGTGAACAGAAGAAGATAGAGGAAACCATGGACAAGCTGGCTGCGGCTATGGAAAAGAACCAGAAAGAGATTGCCCAATGGTTCAAACAGGCGGACGATTTTCTGCATAAGGAAAATGTCAAGGTCTACCGCAACGTGCAGGCAGTGGTGGCGGAGGAAAGCAAAGCCGGGAGAGAGGCCATTTTGGCTGCTCAGGATTCTACAGCCAAAAAGTATTATAAAAAGATGCTGTGGGTAATGGTACTTACTTTTCTGGCTGCGGCGGCAGGAGTGGTGATTCAGGTGATGGAGCTTTGGGGAATGATTTAGGGCAGGAATCCCAGGGAGAAGAAAAGGAGGCTTAGGACATATGGCAAAACAAAGCTGGAAACCAGGCAATATGCTCTATCCTGTGCCGGCAGTGCTGGTAAGCTGCAAGGGCAGGGATACAAAACCCAATTTGATTACCATAGCATGGGCAGGAACCGTTTGCAGTTCGCCGCCTATGGTATCCATTTCGGTCAGACCGGAGCGATACTCCTACGAAATGATTCGGGAAACAGGGGAATTTGTCATTAATCTGACTACTAAGGAGCTTGCCCGGGCAACAGACTACTGCGGTGTGGTCAGCGGAAGAGACGTGGACAAATGGGAAAAGATGCAGCTCACGCCCATGCCCTCCCAGATGATAAAGGCGCCCGGAGTAAAGGAGAGCCCCGTTAATCTGGAGTGTAAGGTGGCTCAGGTACTGGAGCTGGGCACCCATCATATGTTTCTGGCGGAAATAGTAGCCGTCCATGTGGATGAAAAGTATATGGACGATAAGGGAAGGTTCAATCTGGAGAAAAGCAATCCGGTGGCCTATTCCCACGGAACCTATTTTGTTTTAGGA
>JBNMJJ010000008.1:0-19316 GCA_050873745.1 Lachnospiraceae bacterium
CTATATACTGCCGGTCGATAAATACATGACTGTCGTAAATACTATGGTACTTTTCCTCTATTCCCTCCTGCCTCATTTTCAAAATATCTTTTTCTTTTAACGACATATCCTCACTCCCCCTGTCCGCTTTTGTTTTACCGGCCGTTATTGCCCAAGTTCAGCCGAAGTCCGCTATATCTTTCTATTATGGTTTCCCGTCCGGCATCCGTAATCGGTATAAGCTCGATATACTCATCCTTCATTTCGATATATTTCTGCCTTTCTTCTTCCGGCATTCTATCCAATCCCTGCCTATATGCACCATCCAGACATTCCTCATACAGATGCTCCATTTTTTTCCAGTGTTCGCCAAGCCTGTCTGGCGGAGTATTTCCAGCCATCATCAATGCCAGTCCTCCATTGGCTATCCATTCCTTACTCTCTGCTGAAAGCTTCTCTAATTCTTCTTTGGCCACATCCAGCTTATCCTTATACCAGTCGTAGTATTCGGGTTCTCCTGGAAGAGCCGGGCAAATATCGTTCTTTTCACACCAGTTATAGAATGCCTCTGAACCGAAATCATCAAAGGGATAGGCCATAAAAGGTGCGTGATAATAGGATTCATCAATCTGGCCGCTGGTAAGCGGGTAAATCAGCCCTCCATGCTTACAAAGCAGATAGGAAGCTGTAGTAAGCGCTTTCGCATAAGAATCGCTTCCCTCATCAAAGTCTCCCCTGCATCCCTCTTTGGCAATTACCGTCTCTTCATGGGCATTCTGCCATTTTCCATCAAAATCCGGGACACACTTTAGTGCTACACGAATGGAATCATCAGCCTCTTCCAAATAGGCTCCGTCCACATTTACCGCTCCACCCTTTTTCAGGCTTATGGTTTCGGTCAAGGTGCATCCCGGTGACAGGCAGTGTCCAAAATAAGAAATATTCACATCCGGCACACAATCCTCCTCAAAAGCCACGGCTTTCCCATTAACATACACTCCATGAGAATGGTACATATCTAAATGCCTGGTGTGTGAACCGCAGATGCACTTGATTGGCGCTCCTCTGACCAGATACTCCAGCTCTTCCCTGTCCTTCATTTCCACGAACCGCTTTATCATCTGCTGTCTCTCTTCCTCTAATTGAACAGCCCCTTCTGCTTCTACCCGTTCTCCCAAATCAATCTCCGGCTTTTGTTCACTGGGTATTCCATAATGCTGTGTATACTCCTGATATGCACTGTAAGCCGCTAAATAGGCATACTTCCCGTCCCTCTCCCTTTTTACCGCTTTTTTTACCGTCTCCACAAGCTGTTCATCTTTGCGTACATCACAGCTTCCCTCTATCCCACAGATTTCGATTCTTAAATCTACTCTCTTCTGGAAATCATCCAGCCTTTCTTCCACTTCAGCATCTCTATAAACGCCTATATCTGGAGGATAGGAGGAATATAGATACCGGTTATAGCTGCTTTCATAAAAATCAATATCTCCGTTACAGCGCTCAATTTCTGCCTTGACATATTCATTAAATTCACAGGTAATTTCCCCATTATCCTGTTTTTGATTGGTATCGTCTGCATCCGGAAAACAAATATTTTTCTGCTCTGCATATGCCTCTTCTACTGTTTTTGGCAATTCATAGCCCGTTTCATCATTTGAAATTTCCATTTTCCACTTCCTCCCCTTCAATCGGCAGCAGCCTTATATCCCTAAGCCCCAGTCGCATAAAGCTTTCCAGTAAATCCAATCGAACCATCACCCATACTCTTCTTTCCTCCTGAAGATACAAAGCAGGGACATCCTCTGGTATGGCCTCCTTCAATAAAAGCTCAACCGGTCCGACCTTCCCCTGCTTTTGCTTTTTCATCACCTTTGCGCTTATCCGCCGAAAGGCTGGGGTGTAATAGCTTTTACCATGACGGGTTTTCTCATCCATCAGAATAAACTGCGTATGCAGAGGCTTTTCCATAAAATTTCCAATACCCTTCCACATCTTTTCACTGAACAAAGGAAGGGGGTCCAATAAAATTTCCGGATATTCCCCATACTCTTTATGACGGGTATAGATGATGAGGCGTTGGGGCATACGATACATCTGGTTCCTGTCAAAGTCCCGGTAGTCTACTAAACGATGAAAATCCAACATATCCGCCTCTCCGGTAAAGTCCTGTGGTTTCTCAAGAAGATAGAATTTCATCCTGCACCTCCCCCAAATCGATGATATAGTACTGTATCTGTTTTTCTTGTACCGAAACTGCCCCTTTATTTTGCAATCGCCGTAAAAGTGTGGCAGTCGTAGATTTTTTCCATCCCATTTTTTATTCAACTCTGTGAAAATGGCACTGGCTTTTCCTCACGCCAAACCTGATGTTACACTTGAAGAACAACTTTAGTTTACTATATTTATCAATTATATGTCCAGTCAAGAAAAGATGATTTTTGACAAAAAAGACCCCCAGGTGTTTGTTTGAACACCGGGGGGTTTTCCTGCTATCCATCTACACGTTCTATCTGAACTGTTATTTTATGCGTCAATAGTTTTAATGTGTACAAGAAGTAATCCACACCGTATCTGATTCTTTTTGAGACGCACCACAATAGGTTCTTGTGCAGTAGCGCCACCTTTCAATTACAGATATGCAAGGACTAGACGTTTTATGAACTCTTGAGATTTCAGACCAACCACCCCAACTGCTCCAACTATGTCCAAAAATATTACTGCAGCCCTTTGAAGGTTCTGATATAATACCAAAAGGCCTAATCATAGATTCATAAGTAGTTATTGTCGTATTAACAGGTGTAGTCACCCCGGCATTCAATTGCGCTAAATACTCATCAATATCATCAACATATTGGAATCTTTCTGTAGTTTCGTACTCTCCTGCTTTTGCATAAACGACCATTGAAGGAGCAAGGACTAAGCATAATATAAGTGAAGCCATTTGTAACATAATTTTATTTTTCATTAAAACCCTCCTTTACATTTATAGTTGCTGTAAATAGTATCAATTTTCTAAAAACTTATTACTGATTAATTTACACCCTCATTGGCATCCCTCCCTCTAATAAGTCCAAAATGCTGTTCAATTTGATTTACTTTCCTAATGACATAAATGTCTCGACATCCATGTAATCTATATGGATATTTTTTCTATCAAGATTGAGACTTTCGGATGCAAGCGATATTAACTCATCCTGCTTTGTCGGGTCAGTAATTTCTTCATGACTTACAATAAATATGCTTGCATAAGTAATTTCATTGTCTGAATCTCCCAAAAACACCCAACTTTCAACAATATTTTTTGTATCAAAATTATGTAAAAGATTTTTTAACTCGATTTCTTTTTCAAGCCTTTGCCTTTCTAAAGGAGTTAATTCTGCTGATGCAATATTCACATTCTTAGTATTGTCTGTACCGCTTGCTACCCCAAAATAAAACGTACCACAGAGAATAATAACAAGAATAGTACTTGATAACACAATTCTTTTCCTGGAAAAATTTGTATGTTTCATAATTGCACCTAACCTTTCTTTGAGAACCTTTTTATCCTCACACATAGTAGTTGATAAAGGGATTTTTGCTGTTTTATCGCCAGCAACTGCAATCAGTGCGTCACCATAGCTTTGTTTTCCGTCAGTATCGAGGTACTTTATAACGGCTTCGTCACACGCCAGTTCGCAAGCTCTGCTAATCTCACGCCGAACAAGATATACCATTGGATTGTACCAATGCAGTGCCCCCAGAAAAACGGATACCCATTTTACCACAATATCATGCCTTCGCAAGTGTGTAAGCTCATGTAAAAGAATATTTTGAAGCTGCATGTCCGCATACTTTCTATCAGGCAGTACAATCATAGGACGAAACACACCAATCAGGATAGGAGTAGATACGATAGAATTTGTGTATAGGCGAGAAGTGTACTCTTTTCCTGCTAATTTATTCAATATCTCAACTTCATGCGGACTGGCACATACACTGTATTTTTTAAGTCTTTGGACAAACAGCATATAGCATATGATATTGAAACTCAGAAAAGCTAACATACCCAATTGCCAGACGATAAAAAATATCGTAGCCATATTCACGTTTGGAAACTGACTTTGCGTTTGCAGGGCGCTTTGTTCCTGCAACAAAGATATTAGACCGACAGGTTCTGCCAGGACTTCCTGAGAAACCCACTGCACAATATCATATATTGGTGTAAGAGATGTTGTCGGATTATTTGGCACAAAAGATTCCTGCAGCACAACAATTTTTGATAACGGCAGTATCAAAGCTATAAACACAGCAAACCACATATAGTATTGAAATGATTTAGGCAATCTGTTTTTGATAATCGGTTTTATTGCAAAAAGAAACAGCGCAGCAACACTTCCGGTAAGTGACATGGTTAGAAGCATTCTCATAATTTCTATAAAATCTAATTCCATAATATTCATTTATCCCTATCCCTCATTTGAAAATATGATTTCAGTTCATCAATATCCGCTTCTGTAAGTTCCCCCCTGTGGCAGAGCGACGCAACAAATTTTTTTGCGCTGCCCTCATAGAGTTTATCAATCATGCTTTTTTCTTTTACTTTGACATACTCTTCCTTTGTAATATTCGTCGTATAGTAATGTATCTGTTTTTCCTGTACCGAAACTGCCCCTTTATTTTGTAATCGCCGCAAAAGTGTGGCAATCGTAGATTTTTCCCATCCCATTTTTTTATTCAACTCTGTGCGAATATCACTGAATGGCACTGGCTTTTCCTCACGCCAGAGTATTTTCATCACCTCAAGCTCTGCTTCCGAAATCTTATTGATTAAATCCACTACACTTTCCTCCAAATCTAGTGTTACACTTGTAGAACATCTTTAGTTTACTATATTTATCATTTATATGTCAAGTCAAGAAAAGATGATTTTTGACAAAAAAGACCCCCAGGTGTTTGTTTGAACACCCGGGGGGTTTTCCTGTTTACTATCCACGCTGACAGACAGCAGCTTCCTATTTCTGGCTTTCTATCCACGCTGACAGGCGGCGGATTCCTTCCTTGCTGCCGGAAACGAAAAGAACGTCTTCCTTTTGAAAAAGATAATCCGGCTGGATTACCTCCATAACATTTCCCTTGTTTTCAACGGCAATAATATTCAAGTCGAAATGCGCCCTTAAATTCACCTCCTGAACGGTTTTTCCCACTGCCGAGTCTGGGATGTGCAGCTTGGAGATATTGATTTTTTCACTGAGTTGGATAAAGTCCAAAACTCTGGCGGCTTCCAGCCTGCTGGCAAGCCTCAGAGCCATATCATGTTCCGGATACACCACCTGGGCTCCCAGCTTTTTCAGGACTTTTCCATGGTCCACGCTGTTGGCCTTTGCAATTACCGTTCCCACTCCCATTTCCACCAGATTCAGGGTGGTTAAAATAGAAGTGTCCAGATGCTCACCTATGCAGACCACCGCCACATCACAGTTCTGTACCCCTGCCTCTTCCAGAGTTTTTTTATCCAGAGAGTGAACCTCAAAGGCATTTTCCGTATACTCCCGAAGTTCACGAACCTTTTCACTGTCCTGATCCATAATTAAAAGCTCTGCCCCGGAGGCTGCCAGCTCAATGGCCAGGGCCTTGCCGAAACGGCCTAATCCAATAATCGCATAGGTCATTTTGTCATTTTTCTTTTTTAAAAGCATAACTTCCTCCATTTTTTGATTACTATATTTCCTGGCCATATTTCTTACCCGATAACAATATTTCCTTCCGGATAACGAAGCCTATCTCCCTTTGAAAAATGCCACAAGGTAGCTATGGTCAAAGGCCCCAGCCTTCCTATGTACATAACGAGAATCGACAGCAGCTTGCTGTCCGTCCCCAAGTCAGGGGTAATTCCCGTAGAAGGCCCAACCGTTCCAAAGGCGCTGGTCACCTCAAAGAGAACGTCCACCAATCGTAGATGAGGCTCAAAAACTCCCATCAGGTAGGTTCCCGTCACCACTACTCCCATGGCCAGCAGGGTAATCACCGCTGCCTTTTGAAAGGCATCCGCCGGAACCCCATAATGAAAGGCTTTTTCCGCCTTATTGGAGGCCGCCTTCTTTATCCCCAATAAAAGAACGAAAAAGGTGCTGGTTTTAATTCCTCCTCCTGTAGAGCCGGGAGAAGCCCCAATAAACATCAAAACAGCAAGAATCAAAAGCCCGGACTGGGAAAAGGCGCCAAGAGGGTAGGTGGAAAAGCCTGCCGTTCTTGCCGATACGCTATGAAAAAAGGCACCCAGCCAGGTAACCTCTTCCGTCAGCTTAATCAAAAGGGTTCCTGCCGCAATCAAAAAACCGCTAACGGACAATACCACCCTTGTGTGCATGGACATTTTTTTCCAGCTCAGTCTGGTCTGCCACATTTCACAAATCACCAAAAAACCGATACCGCCAAAGAAAATCAAGCCGCAGGTGACCAGATTCAGCAATAGATTATCCCGATAGGGAATCAGATTCTGGAGATTTCCCAGAATATCGAAGCCAGAGTTATTAAAAGCTGCCACGGAATGGAACAGGCTGATGCCAAGGGCCTTAAGGGGCGGATAATCCCGAATAAACACCAGAAAACTTAAAGCTGCTCCTATAAGCTCAAAAATCAGCGTCACCTGAAAAACCCGCTTTAGCAGGCGGATTATTCCTTTTCCCGAACCAATATTCATAGCCTCCCGGATAAGGGTTCTTCCTTTCAAACCAACCCTTCCTCCGATAGCCAGAATAATTCCCGCTCCAAGTGAGGTAACTCCCAATCCTCCAAACTGAATTAAAAAGGCCAGAAAAAACTGCCCCAGCGGCGTAAATGTATCCCCTGCATCCACTGCAATCAGCCCTGTTACACAAACTGCACTGGTAGAGGTGTAGAGAGCGTCTATATAGCTTAGACTTACTCCCTCCTGCACACTGCAGGGCAGAATCAAAAGAACCGAACCAATCAGAATCAAAGCCGCAAAGCCCAGAGCAATAATCCGTCCCGGGGACTGCTTTTTTAACAATGCAATCATAACAAATATACTTTCCCTCCTGTCAGGCTATCTCCTTCTATCGCTAAAAGGGATGTTTACCTGTACATTATACTATCCTGCTTCCCGGATAGTACCCTGATTCAGTCGTCATTATTTGCTGCCCTTCACTAAAATGTGCGTTTTTTCGCCGTAGTGGGTATCTGCAAAAAAATGGCGCAAAAAAACCCTGCACTTTAAAATAGTGCAAGGTTTTAAGGACGTATAGCCTGTTTTTGATGATTCAATCTGACCGACAGGGCATAGGGAAAGAAATCTTTCTTCTTACTATCCAAACACCCGGGCCAAACGATTCATAGCCTCTTCCAGAGTCTTTCTGGGGCAGGCTATATTGATTCGCTGAAAGCCCTGTCCCGCCGGGCCAAACATACTTCCGCCGTCCAGCCACAGGCCCGCCTCATGAACCACCTTCCGGTTCAATTCTTCATCGCCAAGACCATAGGCCCTGAAATCCAGCCAAATCAGATAAGTCCCCTCGGGCTCAATCAATCTTACCTGAGGAAGCCTGTCCTGAAGAAAGGTTCGGACATAAGCCGTATTAGCCTGAATATAGGAACGAACTCCATTCAGCCACTCTTCTCCATGACGGTAGGCAGCCTCACAGGCTACCAGTCCCGGCAGGCTGATTTCATCATAGCCGGTGGCATAGACCGCTTTTTTAAAGACCCTTCTTCGTTTTTCATCCGGAATAAAAATGTTGGAAATCTGCAAACCGGCAATATTAAAGGTCTTACTGGGGGAAGTACAAATCATGGACATCCGTTGATATTCTTCCCTGACGCTGGCAAACACCGTGTGTGTGCCCTGAAACACAAAATCGGCGTGAATCTCGTCACTGACCACGAAAACATTGTGTTTAAGGCAAATATCCCCGATTTTTTCCAGCTCTTCCCTGCTCCACACTCTTCCTACCGGATTATGAGGGCTGCAGAGAAGAAAGAGCTTTACCTGTTCCTTCTGAATTTTCTCCTCGAAATCAGCAAAGTCCATTTCATAGCGCCCCTCTTCGGTGAGAACCAGCTCACTGACCACCAGTTTTCTATGATTATTTTTCACCACATTGGCAAAAGGGTAATATACCGGCTGCTGAATAATTACCCCATCGCCTTCCTCGGTAAAGGCCCTGATTGCCGATGCCAAAGCAAAAACCACACCGGGAGTTTTCACCAGCCATTTCCTCTCTACCTGCCAGCCATAGTGCTTATCCACCCAGTCTTTTAAGAGCTCAAAATATTCCTCTTTTGCGTCACTGTAGCCAAAAATTCCGTGGTGTACAGCGTCTACCAGCGCTTCCTGAATATAGGAGGACACCTGAAAGTCCATATCCGCTACCCAAAGGGGAAGATTCTCTTCCGGTATTCCTCTTTCTCTGGCAAAATCATACTTCAGGCTCCGGGTATTCCTGCGGTCGATTATCCGGTCAAAATTCAAATTTTTTTCTCCCATGATTCTTCTCCTTTATCAACAATCTAAGAAAACGCCTGCTCTAAATCCGCCAGCAAATCCTCTATATCCTCTATCCCTACGGAAAGCCGCAAAATACAGTCATTTATTCCGTTTGCATAAAGCCTTTCTTTGGGCACGTCCGCATGGGTCTGGGTAATGGGATAAGTAATCAGCGTTTCCACCCCTCCCAGACTTTCCGCAAATAAAATCAGCTTTACCTTCTGCAAAATCTTTTCTACCAGTTTCCGGCTTTCCACCTCAAAGGTGAGCATTGCACCGAACCCTCTGGCCTGTTTTTCCATAACAGCATGTCCCGGGTGGTTTTGCAATCCGGGATAGATTACCCGGACTACCTGCTTTTGCTTTTCCAGCCACTGTGCCAGGCAGAAAGCATTCTCTCCTGCTTTTTCCATACGAAGCCCCAGGGTTTTGATTCCCCTGAGAATCAGCCAGCTATCCAGAGGCGCCAGTGAGGCCCCTATGGTTTTACTGATATAACGAATCCTTTCGCCCAGCTCTGCACTTGCTGTTACCACAAAACCGGCCAGGGTATCGTTGTGGCCCCCCAGATATTTGGTTCCGCTGTGAATGACGATGTCCGCTCCCAGCTTCAGGGGATTTTGCAGGTAGGGAGATAAAAAAGTATTGTCCACAATCAACAGCAGATTGTGCTTTTTTGCCGTCTTTGCCACCGCTTCAATATCCACCACGTTCATCATGGGATTGGTGGGTGTTTCAAAGAAAATTCCCCTGGTCTTTTCTGTAATATATTTTTCCGCCGATTCCGCTGCCAGATTGACCTGAAGAATTTCCAGTCCGTTTTTTTGACTGACAGCGGAAAACAGCCGCACACTTCCGCCGTATAAATCTTCATCCACAATTAACTGGTCTCCCGGGGAAAACAGCTCCATCACCGCACAGATAGCCGCCATTCCGCTGGAAAAAGCCACTCCGTCCGTGCCTCCCTCCAGACCGGCCACTATCATTTCCACCTGCTCTCTGGTAGGATTTTGCAGCCGGCTGTAATCATAGCCCGTGCTTTCTCCCAGGCCCGGATGGGCAAAGGTGGCGGACTGATAAATGGGGAAACTGACGGCCCCCGACCTGTCGCAGTCCACCCCCTGCTGTTCAAGATGTATACATTTGGTAGATATTCGGTACGCCATATCCGCTTCCTCCTTCTGTGCTTTGCCTTCGGCCTCTGCCGCAGTCATCAGGGCTATTATACCACTTGGCATACAGGCTCTCAACCTCCGGCATCGTCAGCCTATTCTACAATTCCGCCTTCCACTACCAGGTTATCGGCATCTACCGCTGTTCCATATACCGGAGCCAGGGTTTCTTCAAAGTTTTTGTGGAAAAACTGCTCTCCTGCCAGTCCTTCAATCTCTTCATTAATCCAGTTCAGCAATTCCGTATTTCCTTTCTCCACCGCCGGAGCAATGGTGTCCAGACTTCCTACCGATTCAACCCCTACGCTGAATCCGGGATTCTGCAGCGCCCATGCCAGAACTTCTGTATTATCCGTAGAGAAAGCGTCTCCTCTGCCATCCAGTAAAGCGTCGTAGGCTTCCTGGTATTCGTCAAACTTTAACAGCTTGATTTCCGGGTGATTTTCGCCAAAGTAGCTTTCCGCAGTGGTTCCCTTTACCACAATCAGCGTTTTGCCGTTTAACTGCTCCACTTCCGTAATCGGGGCTGCATCAGGAGAAACCACACCCAGCGCCACCTTCATATAGGGCAGGGCAAAATCCACCTTCTGGGCTCTTTCCTCGGTAACGGTAAAGTTAGCCAGAATAATATCCACCTTGCCGGACTGCAGATACTCCACCCGGTTTGCCGCTTCTACAAATACAAATTCAACCGCCTCTTCACTTCCCAGAAGGTCCTGTCCGATTCTCTTTGCAAAATACACGTCGTATCCCTGCACTTCCCCGTTGGCGTCCACATAGCCAAAGGGATTTTTGTCGCTGAATACACCGATTTTAATGGTGCCGTCGGCTTTTATTTCCTCCAGCGTTCTGCCCTTTAAGCCTGCTGCCTGTTCCCCTCCGTTTGGTGCCTCCTGTGTTTCGCTTTGAGCTGCCTGTGTCGTTTTTGCCGACCCGCCGGTTTCCTCTGCTGCTTTCCCGCATCCGGCCAATACTCCTAAGGCCAGCGCTGCTCCTAAAACTGTTCTTAATAGCTTCTTCTTCATTCTGTTTTCCTCCAAATTCAAATTCTTTTCGTTTTCATATCAAATTTCCAGTGCTTCATAATGAAAGGTGTTCAAAAACTGTTTTGCCCTTTCCGTCTTGGGATAGCTGAAAAATTCCTTCGGCTTATCCTCCTCAACGATTTCTCCCTTATCCAGAAAAATCACCCGGTCCGCCACCGCCCTGGCAAACTCCATCTCATGGGTTACGATAATCATGGTCTTACCCTCTTTTGCCAGTTCCAGCACCACCTGCAGTACCTCCCGAACCATCTCCGGGTCCAGGGCGGCGGTGATTTCATCCAAAAGAAGCACCTTGGGATTCATCATCAGAGCTCTGACGATAGCCACCCTCTGCTTCTGTCCGCCGGATAACTGTCTGGGATAGCTGTCTGCTTTTTCCTTTAGGCCCACCCGTTCCAACAGCCTCTCAGCCTCCTGCCTGACTTCCCCTTTTTCCCGCTTCTGCACCAAAAGAGGGGCAAGGATAATATTTTCCATAACGGTTTTGTGGGGAAATAAATCATAGCTTTGAAAAACCATTCCAATCTGCTCTCTCACTCTGGGCAGATTCTTTTTATCCTGATTAATCACCTTCCCTTCCAGAAGAATCTCTCCGCTGTCCGCCTCCTCAAGAAGATTCAGACAGCGCAGAAAGGTACTTTTTCCACAGCCGGAGGGGCCTACGATTACTACCACCTCTCCCTTATAAATGGAAAAATCAATCTTGTTTAAAACAGCCGCTCCCTGCTCAAAGGATTTGGTCAGGCCTCTGGTCTGTAAAATCAGCTCTTTCATATTTACCTCTATTCTGCTTTTTTACTGTTTTGGCAGTCTTTTGCCTATGTCCAGCGCTGCCTTCTTTTCCGTAATCCGCCTAGGTCTTCATCCTTTTTTCCAAAAAAACGGAAAGCCTGGAAATAGGAAAGCAGATGGCAAAATACAGTAAAAATACGGCTCCGTAAATCCACAATGCGGCTTTGGGGTTCTCATAGCGGGAAGCATCAATAATCTGTTTTCCCACTTTTACCACCTCCACCACACCAATCAAAACCACTAAAGACGTGGTTTTAATCATTCTGGTCAGCAGGTTCACCCCTGAGGGCAGCAGTCTGCGAAAGGTCTGGGGCAGAATAATCTGCCGGTAAACCTGTATTTTGGTCAGGCCAAGGCTGTAGCCGCTCTCATACTGATGCCTGGGAATGGAGATAAGTGCGCTTCGTACCAAATCTCCCATTTCCGCCGTCCCCCAGAAGGTGAATACGATGATGGCTGCCTGTTCTCCCCGGATGTCCACTCCCAGATGCTTTGCCGCTCCAAAGTAAACCAGAAACAGCAGCACCAACTGGGGCAAAATCCTTACCGTTTCCAGATAGATACGACAAAGGAGACCAATCAGCTTATTTTTTCCTGCCATCACCATTCCCAGCAGGACGCCCAGAATGACGGAAAATACCATGGAAATCAGCGCAAGCCTTAAAGATACCCAAAGTCCTGCAAGAAGCCGTTGGAAATTAATTCCCTCAAAGAGAACCTGCATTCCCATATCCTGCATACCGCACCCTCCTTTCTATCCAGGAACTGATTAAGGAAATGGGCAGCAAAAGCACCAGATAGGAAATAACCAGCATCAGCAAAGCCTCGTCGGTTTTATAGTAAAGGCCGATTAAGTCCTTAGTGACATACATCAAATCCGCCAGAGCCACCGCACTGAATACGGATGTTTCTTTAATCAGAAAAATACTGTTTGCACAAAATACGGGCACCGATGTAGCCACCGCCTGCGGCAGAATAACCTGCCAGAAGGTCTGGGTTCTGGTCATCCCCAGGCTGTAGGCTGTTTCCCGCTGAATCCTGGGTACATTGTCTATGCCGCTCCTGAAGCCCTCTGCCATATAGCTTCCTCCCAGAAAAATCAAACCAATTATTCCACAGGCTTCAGAGCTTAGAACGATGCCCAGCTTGGGTAAGCCAAAATACAGAAAAAACAGTTGAATCAACAGCGGCGTATTCCTGGAAAGTTCTATATAAATTTGCACAAGTCCGCCAAGAACCGGTATCTTCAGCTCTCTAATCAGACAACAGAGGATTCCTGCCACGAAGGCGCCCACGATTCCGCAGGCTGCGATTTTTATCGTCAGCATTGCGGCCTCCAGGTAGAGAGGTGCATATTCTGCAATAAATGAATAATCCATGTTACCTCGTCCCTTTCTAATATAACCTATCTACACAGTAGGTATATATGTAGTATATGCAGACAGGACGATTCTGTCAACTGCCGCTTACTCATTTTTCTATTTGCAAAATTTATTGTTGGTTATAGGTATAGGCTATAAGAAAAGGAATTTGCCCCATTGCCTAAAAATCCCCTCATTTTCAGGCAATGGGGCAAAAAAATATTCTATGCGCCTAATTCTGGACGATTTTACTCAGAGGTATTGTGTGTGCCATACAGCTTCCCCTCCATAAAATGCTTGCGGCAGAGGGCGATATATTCATCATTTGCCCCCAACAGCACCTGCGTTCCTTCCCTGACGATACCCTGTTCATTGTATCTGGCATTACAGGTGGCCTTTTTCCCGCACCAGCAGACGGTTTTGACCTCTTTAATCTCGTCCGCCAGCTCCAAAAGCCGTCGTGAGCCGTCAAAAAGCCGGGTCTGAAAATCGGTCCTCAGCCCATAGCATAATACCGGAACGGACAACTCGTCCACAATTCTGGCAAGAAAATCAATCTGTTCAGGAGTGGCAAACTGTATCTCATCCACAATAATAGCGTCGTAGGATTTTAACTCATCATCCTTCATGGCACAAATATCGGAAAGAAGTATGCAGTCCTTTTCCAGGCCCATCCGGGATTTGATTTTATAAATGCCGTTTCGGGTGTCAATGTTGGTCTTTCCAAGCAAAGCCCTCTGTCCTCTTTCCGAATAGTTATATTCCGTCATCAGTGCATTGGCCGTTTTGGAACTTCCCATTGCACCATAATAAAAATACAGTTTTGCCACGTTTCCTCTCCTTTTTACCGTCTATATCTCTATCTCAGCCATCAACTCCTGGTCCATGATTTTCAGCATTCTGGTGAGCACCTCCACCTCCTCAGGGCTGAACCGCTCCTCCATCCTTCTTAGCACCGTGTCCATATACTGATAGCTGACATTGTAGTAATCCAGGTACTTCTGCGTTACTTTGAGATGGTATTCCCGTTTGTCCTCACTGGACTGAACCTTCTGCAAATATCCCTTTTTTACCAGGTTATTTACCTTATAAGCAGCGTTAGGGGAAGAAAGGTTAGCCAACCTGGCAAACTCGTTCACGGTAGGTTCATTGGCTGCATTGATAATTTCCATGCAAAAGGTCTCTACTGTAGTCAGCGAATCTTCTCCGTCCTGCCAGCGTTCAAATACTTTCCGGTAAAAATGCAGTTTAAATTTGGAATACACTCTGATAAAGGAATCCCGAAGCATGACCCACCTCCTTCTTTCTTAATTGGGAGAATAGATTAACTTTCCCCGTCAATGGCGAATGTAAGCTCCCCTTCCGCCGCCACTTCGCCGTCCACACAGGCAACAGCCTTTCCTATTCCCACAGGCCCTCTTCTGGTGATGATTTCACAGTGCAGCGAAAGCACGTCTCCGGGAACCACCTGGCGGCGGAAACGGGCCTTTTTAATGCCGCCGAAGAAAGCAATTTTTCCCCGGTTTTCCTCTTCCATCAAAAGAGCCACCGCTCCGGTCTGGGCCAGAGCTTCAATAATCAGCACTCCCGGCATAACATGTTTTTCAGGAAAATGACCCAAAAAGAACATTTCATTAGCGGTAACGCATTTTCTGCCCGTAGCCGATTTCCCGGGAATACATTCGGTGATTCTGTCAATCAACAGGAAAGGATAACGATGCGGGATTATTTTTTGTATTTCATTCGAATTTAATTCCATATTTCCTCTCATTCTACTGCTTTAGCAGCTTTTACACTTTGCGAAACAGGATGGTGGCGTTATGGCCTCCAAAGCCCAGGGAATTGGACATCGCCACATCCACCTTCGTCCTGCGGCCTTCCAGCGGCACAATATCCAGGTCGCAGTCCTCATCCGGCTGACGGTAGTTTATGGTAGCCGGAACGAAGTCATTTTGTACACTGAGTGCCGTAATTATGCCCTCCACAGCTCCGCTGGCTCCCAACAGATGGCCCGTCATGGACTTAGTGGAGCTAATCATCACCTTCTTTGCCGCCTCCCCAAAGGCCAGCTTAACCGCCTTAGTTTCGCCCTTGTCGTTTAAAGGGGTGGAGGTGCCGTGGGCATTAATATAATCCACCTCTTCCGGCCTGATTCCCGCTTCCTTTAAAGCAAGCTGCATACAGGCCGCTGCTCCGCTTCCGTCCTCTAAAGGAGCAGTCATATGATGAGCGTCGCAGTTTGTGCCGTAACCGATTACCTCACAGTAAATTTTTGCTCCCCGCTTCAGGGCATGCTCATATTCCTCCAGCACCAGCATACCTGCTCCCTCTCCCATCACGAAGCCGCTGCGTTCTTTATCGAAGGGAATGGAAGCCCGGCTGGGGTCATCTCCCATATGAAGGGCCTTCATAGAGGTAAAACCGCCGATTCCCAAAGGGGTAATGGCAGCTTCACTGCCTCCGCTGAGAATCACGTCCTCCAGGCCGTAACGAATCCGGTGGAAGGCATCACCTATGGCGTTGGTTCCTCCGGCACAGGCCGTTACCACACAACTGCAGATTCCCTGAAAGCCTACGGAAATAGCGATGGCTCCTGCTGCCATATTGGTAATGGTCATGGGAATAAAATACGGAGAAACCCGGTCATAGCCCTTTTCTCTTCCCTTGCCGTCCTCACCCTCGATGGTGGCAAGGCCCCCGATTCCGCTGGAAACGATAACTCCGCAGCGGCGGCTGTCCTCCTCTTCCATCTTAAGGCCCGCATCCTCAAAGGCCTCCCTGGCCGCAATCAGGGCAAACTGAGAAAAACGGTCCAGTGTCCTCACCTGGCGTTTATCCAGATACTCCTCCGGCTGAAAATCCTTTACCTGGGCCGCCAGCGTTACCTTCCTTCCGGCAGTGTCATAGGCCGTGATGGGAGCGATTCCGCATTTTCCTGCCTGAACGGCTTCCCAGGTTTTTTGTACATTTTTTCCCAAAGGAGTGATTGCTCCCAGTCCGGTAACCACTACTCTTCTCATATACACATTCCTCCATCTACCAAAAGCACCTGTCCCGTAATGTATCCGCTTTCCTCACCGGCAAAAAAAGCCACTGCCCCGGCAATATCCTCCGGTTTTCCCATAACTTTAAAGGGGATGTTGGCGGTCATTTCTTCCCTTGCCTTTTCTGGCATGGCGGCAGTCATATCCGTTTCAATCATTCCCGGAGCAACGGCGTTTACGGTGATTTTCCTGCTGGCCAGCTCTCTTGCCAAAGCTTTCGTCATGCCGATTACTCCGGCCTTACTGGCGGAATAATTCACCTGTCCTGCATTTCCCATTACTCCTGCCACGCTGCTGATGTTAATGATACGTCCGTATTTTTGTTTTAACATAATTTTGCTGACGCTGCGAAGCATATAAAATACTCCCGTCAGATTGGTGTCAATCACCTGCTGAAACTGCTGGTCGGTCATTCGGATTAACAGACTGTCCCTGGTAATTCCTGCATTGTTTACCAATACATCGATTCTGCCGCCGAAGTCCATTGCTTCCTTCACCAGACGGTCACAGTCCTCCAAAACAGCCCCGTTGGCCTGAACCGCCAGAGCCTTTACCCCCTGGGCTTCACAGGCTGCGGCCGTTTCCTCTGCCGCCTCTTTACCCGAGCAGTAACTGAATACAATATCCATTCCCATCCGGGCCAGCCTAAGAGCCGCTGCACGGCCGATTCCCCGACTGCCGCCGGTGATTAATGCCACTTTTCTATTTTCCATCTTTTCCTCCCAAAAACTGCTGCAAATCCTCTGCTTTATCCAGGCTCACCGTGGTAATGGCCTTACCCATAGCCTTTGCTGTTTTTTTCACAAAGCCGGTAAGGGCATTGCCCGGCCCAATTTCCACGAAAGTATCCGCCCCGGCTTCCAGAAAAGCCCGTATATCCCGTTCAAAGTAAACACTGCTCTGAATCTGCTTTACCAGAAGCTCCTTCAAATCCTGCTGATTTTCTTTGTAAAATTCTCCTGTGGCGTTAAGGGCCACCGGAATCTGAGGCTCTTCAAACTTCACCTGCTGTAAAAACGCACCCAGCTCTTTTCCGGCCTCTTCCATGTATCGGGTGTGAAAGGGGCCCCCTACATTCAGCCGAATGCACCGTTTCGCTCCCTTTTCCTTTGACTTTTCCTCTGCTTTCTTTACTGCCTCTTCCTCTCCGCAGATGACACACTGGCCGGGGCAGTTAAAGTTCACCGGAACCACAAAACCGCAGTCCTGGCTTTCTTCACAGGCTGCCCTGACTTCCTCCTCCGACAGGGCAAGAATGGCGCTCATGCTGCACAGATTGCCTTTATGGCTCTGTTCGAGAGCAGCCTTTTCCATGGCCTGTCCCCGAAACTCCACTAATCTGACATAGGTGTCAGCATCAAACACTCCCGCTGCATGAAGGGCCCCGTATTCTCCCAGACTTAAGCCGCAGGCCCCATCCGGTGAAAAACCGTTTGCTTTCAGCACAGCCGTTACCCCGGCGCCGAAGGCTGCCATACAGGGCTGAGTGTATTTGGTTCTGGACAGCTCTTCCAGTTCTCCTTCGTGCATCATCTTTTTCAGTTCAAAGGACAGGTTCAGGGAATCGATTATGGCACGATATTCCGGAAAGGTTTCGTAAAAATCCTTTCCCATTCCTGCCCGCTGGCTCCCCTGGCCTGCATACATCCATATAGTTTTCATTTGCCTCTCCTTTTTTCGCCCCTGCCTCTTCCTGCTCTATTTCAATGAGGCGATAACTTTTTCACAGTCCTCGCAAAGCTCCTTCAGAATCTCTGCTGCGGGACGGATGCCTTTAAGCTGCCCCGCCACCTGGCCTGCCATCACCGAGCCGGTCTGTACGTCTCCGTCAAACACTGCCCTTCTTAAGGAACCCAGAGTATACTGCTCCAGCTCTTCCAAAGTCGCTCCTGCTTTTTCTTTTTTCACATATTCTCTGGCCATCTTGTTTTTCAAAATTCTTACGGGAGTTCCCGCAATTCTTCCGGTAACGATGGTATCAATATCCTTTGCTTTTACCACAGCCTCTTTATAAGCCTCGTGTACGGGACATTCTTCAGAAACCAGAAGGCAGGTTCCCACCTGGGCTCCCACTGCTCCCAAAGCGTAGACTGCCGCTAACTGCCTTCCGCTGGCGATTCCTCCTGCTGCAATAACCGGAAGATTCACCGCATCCACCACCTGCGGCACTAAAGCCATAGTAGTCAGCTCGCCAATATGGCCGCCGCTTTCCGTTCCTTCTGCAATAATGGCATCCGCACCTGCTCTTTCCATCAGACGGGCCAGAGCCACGCTGGCTACTACGGGCATAACGAAGATTCCCGCCTCTTTCCATTTTGCCATATATTTATTGGGATTTCCGGCTCCGGTGGTAAGGTATTTAACCCCTTCCTCCACCACAATGTCTGCCATTTCCTCCACATGAGGATTCATCAGCATTAGATTCACCCCGAATTTTTCCTTCGTCAGTTCCCTGGCAATACGAATGTTTTCCCTAAGGGACTGGGGATTCATTCCGGCTGCGCCGATAAGCCCCAGGCCTCCGGCGTTGGATACTGCCGCCGCAAATTCCCCGGTAGCAATATTGGCCATTCCTCCCTGAATAATCGGGTATTTTATTCCCAGAATCTCGTTTAGTTTCATCTTAACCTCCATAATACGCTGCGGCTTACAGCGATTTTCCTATATGGTCAAAAGGGCGCTGCTCCAGGTAAAGCCCGCTCCGAAGCCTACACAGATAATCTTCATTCCCGGCTTCAGCAGGCCCTTCTCTCCCATCTCATCCAATGCGATGGGAATACTGGCGGCAGAAGTATTGGCATAGTATTCCATGTTCATATAAAACTCCGCCTTCGTCCCTTCATATTTCTTTTTTACATGTTCAATAATTCTTCTGTTTGCCTGATGGCAGACCACATAGTCTATTTCATCCATGGTTAAGCCTGCATCCTCCAATACGGTTTCCACTCCCTGAGCGATGGCCTTTACAGCAAACTTAAAGACCTGATTTCCTTCCATATGTATGCGGGCGTTGTCATTGCCCACTCCCAGACAATTCAGCGGTCCTGCTTCCCCATCCGCCCATGCACGGTAGAAAAAGGGCTCATCCGTAAGCTGAACCACCGCCGCTCCTGCTCCGTCTCCAAAAAGGACACAGGTAGAACGGTCCGTAAAATCCATAATTCTTGATAAACGTTCAACACCTATCAGCAGCACATATTTTTTCTTTCCTGCCAGTAAAAGACCTTTGGCTATTCCCAATCCATAGAGAAAACCGGTACAGCCTGCACTGATGTCGAAGGCCAGTATTTCCCGGGGAAGTTCCAGAGCCTTCTGTACCAGACAGGCAGTGGAAGGAAAAGCAAGCTCAGGGGTAACGGTAGCCACGATAACGGCCTCCACCTCGTCCCCGGCAATCCCTGCCTTTTCCATAGCCTTTTTTGCCGCTTCAATAG
>JBNMJJ010000009.1:0-18969 GCA_050873745.1 Lachnospiraceae bacterium
AACGGAGATTCCAGATGACTGAAATTGAATTTGTCGGCTACAGTGCCGTTCACCCCTCAGATTTTATATATGATGTTCCGAATGGCTTTACAGGCTATCTTCTGCTTCTTTTCGACTCTCCCTCGGAGCTGCTCATAGACGGAAGACTAATGCGGACAGCCGCCAATTCTGCTATTCTGTATACACCAGGAAGCAGGATTTATTACCGTGCTGCCGGTGAAGAATACCGGAATGACTGGATTCGTTTTCGTTCCGATCACTCCTTCGTGAAGCTGTTTCCGTTAACAAACACCCCATTTCCCGTAACAGATCCGGAATACTGTCATCAGCTTTTTAAATTACTAACCTGGGAGTCCGCCTTTTTCTCCTCTGAAAGCGAAGCAAACATTACTCACCTGCTGCGGGTTCTGTTCTCCAAATTAAGAGAAGGAACCCAGAATGAGTCCCCGGGTATTCACGATCATGAGCTGGTTGCATTGCATAAGATGATCTACAATAATCCTCAGCTTCCATGGAATATAAACATGATGGCTGCGAAGCTTCACTTAAGTCCCAGTCATCTTCAGACTCTCTATCACCGCCAATTTGGCTCCTCCTGCATGGACAATGTCATCGAAGGACGTCTGCGCCGTGCACAGGATTTATTAGAGTACAGCGAATACTCCATCCGCGACATTTCCGAGCAATGTGGTTATAATAATGTAGAGCATTTCTGCAGACAGTTCCGTCAGCATAATGGCTGTACCCCTGGACAATACCGGAAAAATGCATCAGCGGGAAGCAACAAAAGACTTCTCACCCACAATACCCTGGGAGGAAGGGAGTTTGAGAAGATTAATCGAAATATCCGGAAATAGTGATACTGATATGGCAGATGAGAAGACAAGATTCTCGAAAGAGAGCATCTTGCAGCAGGCAGCTACTTCCATGCTTGCTCAGGCTAATGAAAGACCGGCCAGTGTATTGCAGCTTTTACAGTAAAAAGCGTATAATTTTGCCTAATCAGGCTTATGGAAAGTGTGAAAAACGATGACGAAAGAGAAAAAACAGGAATTTACCCTGAGAATTACCCAGGCAAATAAAACCGGCCTGGTCGTAATCCTGTACGATATGACTTTGGCTTATCTGGAAGACGCATCGGTAGCCTTTGATGAAAAAGACAAAGCAGAATATAAAAAAAGTATTGGAAAAGCAAAGGATTGCCTTGATGAGTTGATTGCTTCTTTGGATTTAAGCTATGGTATCGCTCTCAATCTTCACAGTCTCTATTTTTTCTATAAGAGACAGCTTTCTACGGCGGCAATACAGGGCAAAAGAGAGCTCATGGACTCTGTTGCGGGCATGCTTAAAGAGCTGAAGCAGTCCTATGAGAAGGTAGCTTCACAGGACACCTCGGCTCCCCTTATGGAAAATACTCAGGCTGTATATGCAGGCCTTACTTATGGTAAAGGAAGCCTGAATGTAGGTTTAGCCGACCAAAGCGCCGACAGAGGTTTCCGTGTCTGAATTGAAGGCTTCTTCTTCAGGCAGCGGACTTAAGTTCGCTGCCTGATTTAATAAATAGCGGTATCTTTTCATAATAGAATTCACCTCGTAAATATAGCAGTCGATTAAATCCGGGTCGGTCACATAGTCAAAGCCCAGATAGGCTGTTTCCAGTTCAAACCTTGTTTTTTCCAAATCCTCCAATACAGATTCTCTAAGCGTTTTTGGTCTTTCTTCGAAAACCGGACAGGAAGACTGGCGAAAATGGAATTTCATGGTTGTTTTCCTCCTTATTCTTCTTATGAGAAGTATAGTCATCTACAGGAAAAAATATACATATCATAAATGAGAAAAGGACAACATAAAATGGACTAACAGTAAGCATCAGAGGTAAAAGCATGGAAACCTATCAGGGAGCGCTTCTTATTGTCGGCATTTGTGGGATTGTACTTTTGCTGCTGGCCGTAAAACGGCATTCCTATTTGATTCTGAATCTGGTATACAGAGGTGTATCGGGGACAATTTTGATTTTTTTGGGAAACCAATTAATGATGCTGCTTGGAATTTCTCTTTCTGTAGGGGTGAATCCGGGCACAGTTTTGACAAGTACAATCCTTGGATTTCCGGGGATTATCCTGCTTTTCGGCGTTAAAATTTACAGCTTGTTGTAAAAAACTGACAAAGTTCATTTTTTTGCAAAAAAGGTATGGACAAAGACGAAAATCAGGTTTATACTCACATTCACAAACAGGTTAAATCATTCTTAGTCATGAGAATAATCCTTGTGGCTTCTGAACAATTATCTGAATAGGGTTTTATCCCATTCTTTGATTTCATTATTATTTTATCCAATTAAGAACAATTTTTTTCAGGAGGTAAAGGTGACGATTCTTATTCTGCTTCTTTTGATAGCAGCGCTTTGGGACCTTTGGAGAGGAAAAGTTCCCAATCAGCTTATTCTATTGGGATTGTTTCTTGGAACTGGGCGGCTTTTGCTCAGCCGGGAAATAGTACAGATTAGAGCTTATCTGCCGGGGATAGTGCTTCCCCCGCTTCTCTTTTTTCCGTTGTTTCAGACAGGCATTCTGGGCGCAGGCGACATAAAGCTGTTTTCTCTGCTGGGGTGCTTCCTACCAGCCAGGGATGCCTTCCAGTGCATAGCCGCAGCCTTTTTCATTGCAGCAATACATTCCCTTATCCTATTACTTTGGAGAAAAAATTTAAGAAAACGTATGGAGTACGCATTTTTCTATCTTTATTCCTGCTTTTGCAGGAAAGGGCTCAGGCCGTATTACCCCGAAGGCGGTGAAGGAGATAAGATGCGAAAGGAGTCGGGGATAAAATTTACCGTTTCTATTCTGATTAGTGCAGTATTCGTTACAGGAGGAGTAATTTAAATGAACCATATACTTGCAGTTTGTGACAGTGAAGTGGAATATGCTTACGGGCTGGTGGATTATCTGAGTATGAAGAAGGGCTTTCCCTTTGAGGTACAGGTCTTTACCACGGTGGATAATCTTGAGGAATTTGCCGCAAAGCATCCCCTGTCGGTGGCTCTGGTGGCACAAAAGGATTATGAGGACAGGCTTAAGCAGCTTTCCATAGACCATATCATCGTGCTGGGGGAGGAGAGAGAAAGTCTGGACAGGGAGGAAAAAACCATCTGGAAATACCAGTCCTGTGAAAAGTTGGTAAAGGAGCTTTTAGAGTGGATTGCCAGAGAAGGAATAATCGGAAGGCCCCTTGCGGGAGGAAGGCAGATGAAGCTGATAGGTATTTATTCACCTGTAGGCAAATGTCTGAAAACATCCTTTTCCTTCGTTTTAGGACAGCTCCTTGGGAAGAAGCATAAGGTGCTTTACCTGAATCTGGAATCCTATTCCGGGTTGGGAGAACTGTTAAAAAGAGAATTTACGACAGATATGTCGGAACTACTCTATTATCTGCAAAATACGCCGGAAAGATTTGCCTACCGCATGGGGAGCATGACGGAAAGGGCAGGCGGGCTGGATATACTGCCTCCCTTCGGCTCCTTTCTGGTAAGTAAAGAAGAATGGATTCAGTTTTTCCGGGAAATAGAAAGGGGGAGCGATTATGAATATGTCATCCTGGATTTGTCCGACACCATTCAGGGATTGTTCGATATATTACGGCTTTGCAATGTGATTTATACTCTGGGCCGTGAGGATGGTTTTGCCCTGGCTAAGATTGAGCAGTACAGGGAGGTTCTGCAAAAGAGCAGCTACGAGGATATTTGGAAAAAAACAAGGCAGTATACTTTTCCGGAAATAAAGGACCTTCCTTCGGGACTCTTACAGCTTACTTATACAGAGCTGGCGGAATATGCTAAAGAAAGGATAGAAGAGGATTTTAATGAAGGATAGACAAAGATTCATCAACAGTCTGAGACAGGAGATTATGAACGATTTGGCTGCCCGGGAGGAGTTGACGGACGAAGAAATGCAGGAGTTAATCAGCAGGTATTTACTGGGAAAGGGGGAAGGGGCAAAGTTTTCTTTGCAGGAACGAAAGCAGATGGGGAGGGAAATTTTCTATTCTCTCAGAAAGCTGGATGTTTTGCAGGAACTGTTGGAGGATGACGGTGTAACGGAAATCATGGTCAATGGCCCGTCCCATATTTTTGTGGAAAAAGGCGGCAAAATCAGGCGCCTTTCGGCAGAATTTGAGTCAGGGGAAAAGCTGCTTCAGGTAATTGGACAGATTGTTGCAGGCTGCAACCGGACGGTAAATGAGGCTTCTCCCATTGTGGATGCCAGATTGCCGGGAGGCTCCAGAGTGAATGTGGTCCTGTATCCCATAGCCCTGAACGGCCCGATTCTGACCATCAGAAGATTTTCCAATACCCCAATGACTATGGACAAGCTGAAAAGCTTTGGGGCAATCAGCCAGGAGGCGGCGGAGTTTTTGGTTAAAGCAGTCAAGGCCAGATATAATATCCTGGTCAGCGGCGGAACAGGAAGCGGAAAAACTACTTTTTTGAATGCTCTGTCCCAGTATATTCCCGCAGATGAAAGGGTCATTACCATAGAAGACAGTGCGGAGCTGCAGCTTTGGGCGGTGGAGAATCTGATTCGCATGGAAACGAGGAATGCTAATATGGAAGGCGGCAAGGTGATTACTATCCGGGATTTAATTAAGGCAAGCTTACGAATGCGGCCGGACAGAATAGTCGTCGGAGAAGTCAGAGGGGCAGAAGCACTGGATATGATTGGCAGCGCAATGAACTGTGGTCATGACGGCAGTATGTCCACCGCCCATGCCAATAGTGCAGCGGATATGCTGGTTCGCCTGGAAACCATGATTTTAATGGGAGTGGAGCTTCCGGTAAGTGCTATCCGCAGGCAGATTGCCTCAGGTATAGACCTGGTAGTCCATCTTGGGAGGCTTCGGGATAAAAGCAGGAAGGTTTTGGAGATTACAGAGATTGCAGGAATGCAGGGAGAACAAATTCAGTTGAATCCCCTCTACCGTTTTCAGGAAATGGGACAGGATAAAGGAAAATTCATTAAAGGAGGGCTGGTGAAAATTGGTGAGCTTAAGGGCCGCTATAAAATGGAAAGCGCCGGAATCGCCTATCCATAAGGGAAAGAGAGACGAGGTATCCGGCGGCCGGAGTAAACGGTGGGAGCCGGTAGATTACCGGGAATACCGCTTTACACTGAAAGAAGAAATCAGGTGTGATTTGGAGGGCCTTCTGGGGGCAGCCGTCTTTTCTTACTTTTTTTATCGAAGTATATGGGCCTTCATTATTATGTTACCATTGGTTGGGTTTTATCGTAAAGAAAAAAAGAGAAAGCTGGCAGCAAAGCGGATGGAAAGGCTGGAAAAAGAGTTCCGAGAAACCCTGCTCAGTGTAAATATCAATCTGCAGGCCGGTTATTCCATGGAAAATGCCTTTATGGAAAGCTACAGGGACGTATTGAATCTTTTTGGCAAAGCCAGCTATATGACGGAAGAACTGATAATCATTCGAAAGGGTATGGGAAACGGCATTCCTCTGGCCCGGCTCCTTATGGATTTGGGAAACCGTTGTCCGGGAGGGGAAATTCAGGAATTTGCAGAGGTTTTTTCCATTGCCGGAAGAACCGGTGGAAAATGGCAGGAGATAATGAAGAAGACTGTGGATATTATACAGGAAAAAGCGGAAATCAAGGAGGAAATAGGAACGATAATCCATGCCAAACGGGTGGAAAGTCGGATTATGTGCCTGGTTCCCTTCGTTATTCTTCTTTATATGAATCTTACCTCGCCGGGATATTTTGACGTGCTGTACCACAACATAGCCGGGATTTGCATTATGACCGTCTGTCTGCTGATTTATGCCATTGCCTTTTACTGGACAGGTAAAATCACGGAAATAGCAGTTTAAATTTTTTAGGAGGAAAAAATGAGCAGAACACAGATTGAAAGGGATTTTTCCCAGTTGTATATCGGGCAGAATCAAAAGCTGCTGGTAGAAAATTATTATAAAAAGAAGAAAAAGACTTTAGGACTTCTTCTTTTGGCAGGTTTAGGCATAGTTTTACTCGTTTTTCTGCAAGGGCTGCAGGAAAGAAAGCTGGAGGGCGGAAACCGGCTTGAGAGAAATGATTATGGGAGGGGAAAAAAGGAGGTGGAGCTGGAAGTTAGGTTGGGAGAGGAAAAATGGCAGCCTCTGCTGGTGACTATGGAAGAGGTGGAATACAGCTTTGAAGAGATTGAAGAAAGTTTCAGGAAAGTTGAGGAGATTCTGCCGGAAATGATTCTGGGAGAAAATGAAAGTGTGGATAAGATAAGAAGCGACTTAATTCTTCCCCAGGAAGTAGAAGGGTATCCTCTTTATTTAAGTTGGAGAAGCAGCAATCCGAATGTGCTGGGCAGTTCAGGAACTCTTTACCCGGAGAATCTTTTCGGGGAAAGTGAACTGATTCAGCTTACCGTCAGAATGGGATATGAGGAATGGGAGAGGGAGCACAGCTTTTTTGTAAGAGTGGAAAGGGCCGTTAAAAAGGAAGAAAATCCTCTTTTGTGGGAACTGTCGGAAAATATCCGTAAGGCAGAAGAGGCAGGAAGAGAAGACAAGACGGTGGAGCTTCCTGTGGAATGGGGAAATAATGGCCTGAAATGGCGGTATCCTGTGGATAAAAGCATCTTTATCCTGCTGTTTCTTTTTCCCTTGATTCTTATCGTAATCTGGGTGGAGAAGGATAAGGAAATACATAGAAAGGCAGAACTGAGAAAGAGCCTGCTTAAAGGACAGTATTCAGAATTTGTAACGAAGCTGATTCTGTTGATGGAGGCGGGAATGACGGTGAAGGGAGCTTTTTTTCGGATAGCAGAGGATTATCAGAAAAAGAAGCTGGAGGGAAAAAAAGAGGAATATTTGTATGAGGAGCTTCAATACGTTTGCCAGCGGATAAAAAATGGAATGGCGGAAAGAGAAGCCTATGAGCTGTTGGGAAACCGATGCGGACTGGGGCTTTACCGGAAATTATCCACTCTGCTGATTCAGAATCTGCAGAAGGGAGCGGCGGGTATGCTGGATACCCTGCGTCAGGAAAGCTGGAAAGCCAATGAAGAGCGAAAAAACCAAATCAAACGAAAGGGTGAGGAGGCAGGAACAAAATTATTGTTTCCCATGATGCTTATGTTGGGAATGGTGATGATTCTGGTGATTGTTCCGGCCAGCTTCTCCTTTCAGATGTAGAGGCTGCAAAGGCAGCGGAAAGAGAGGAAGGATATGTTAAAGACATGGAAGAATTTTTTACAGGAAGAAGAAGGAATGGGAACGGTGGAGATTATCTTGATTATCGTCGTGTTAATCAGTTTGGTGATTATCTTTAAGGAGCAGCTTACCTCGTTGGTGGAGACGATTTTTGCCAAGATTACCAAACAGGCCAAATCCGTCTGATGAAAGGGGCGAAAGGCGGATACATTACCCTGTATCTTGCACTGACTTTGGGGGTAATGCTGTCTCTGATTTTTACCCTTATAGAAGGGGTGCGTATACAGACCATCCGAATGGAAACGGAGGGAGTAATGGACATCGGGTTGTACTCCATTTTTGGGGAGTATAACAGGCAGCTTCTGGAGCAGTATGATTTGTTCTTTATTGATACCACCTATGGTGAAGGAGACCCTTCCGTAAAAAATACGGAGGAGCACCTCCAATATTATATGAATCAGAATTTTGATAAGGAGGCTGCAGGATTTTGGGGATACCGGAACCTGACCGAACTGCACTGCGATAATGTGACTTTGGAGGGCTATCGTCTGGCATCTGATAACCAGTGTCAGGTCTTAAAAGAGCAGATTGTGGAATACATGAAAAGCCGTACAGGAATTACACTGGCAGAGGATGTAGCTTACCGGGCTAATCTCATTAAAGCGAATAATCTTGACAGCAGGGACATTAATGGGGAATGGAACCAGGTTCATGAAAAGATTGACCAGCGGCTGGAGGAAAAAAATCAGCAGCTTGCTGCGGAAGGAAGTGATGAAAGGGAGGAGATTACGGTTTCTCTGGATAATCCTGCCGACTTTGTGAGAGGAAGCAGAGGGGCAGGGGTTTTACAGGCGGCTCTGCCGGAGGGAGAAACCGTGTCTGCGGTGGAAATCCATCCGGAGTATTATTTCAGCCACAGACAGCATCTTAAGGGAACAGGTCGGATAGAGGAAGAAGAATCCCTGGTAGAGCAGGCTGCCGGACGGCTCCTTTTACAGGGATACCTTTTTGAAAAATGTGGCTTCTATGGACAAAACCTGAAAAAGGGTGTTTTGGAATACCAACTGGAATATATTTTGAAAGGAAAGAGCCGGGATGATGAAAATCTGCAGGAGGTGCTGGAAGATATTCTGCATATCCGGCAGGTGGCCAATACCCTGTATCTGTTTTCCAGCCAGGAAAAGCAGAACCAGGCGGGGCTTTTGGCCGCCGCCCTGACGTCCCTGATTCTTATGCCTGAACTGGCAGAGCCGGTAAAGTACTCATTGTTGTTTGCATGGGGCTATGCGGAAAGCGTAAAAGACATCCGTATTTTACTGGATGGAAATAAAGTGCCTTTATTTAAGGATGACGCCAGTTGGAATACGCCCTTACTGCATTTGGTTAATTATACTGCACATCTGGATGAATACCAGGTTTCACAGCAGGGCTTTTCTTATCGGAATTATCTGGAGGTGTTTTTGTATATGAAGGGGGAAGAAAAGCTGTTGGAAGGTTTTATGGATATATGTGAGCTGGATGTCCGCCTTACTCCGGGAAATGAATATTTCCGGATGGACGGCTGTGTGGAGGCAGTAAAGGCAAAAGCCAATGTCAGCAGCAAATATGGGTATAGCTGCGATATTACCAGAAGTTTTTCTTACTAAAGAGGAAAGGAGGAGTAAGACGGGATGTTCTTTTGGGTAAATCTATTAACTAATCACTTTGACACAAAAGCTTCTCTCCAGATGAGCATTATGGGTAAAATCCCTTTGTTAAACACGAGTAAATTCAATCCTGACAGTAAAAAAACCTATTCTTTCCCTAAAGAATTCTTATCCAAAAGAACGTCCCGTTTTACTCCCGGCGGAATAAAGGCCTCTATGACGGTTGAGGCATCTATGGCTTTTTCTTTGTTTCTCTTTTTTCTGGTAGGTGTTTTTTCCCTGATTTTTCTCTTTATTCATTATGGAGAAGAGCTGCAAAATCTGCAGCAGCAGGGAAAAAAACTGGCTGTTTACGCTTATGGGGCAGGAGAACTTCTGGAAAATAATGATGATTTGATTCGATTAAGGAAGGAGGAAAGGGTTGAATCACCTTTTTCACTTATGGCTATGCCTGAGGGTAAAATGGTGGTGCAGTGTGTGATTAAGCCCTGGACAGGTTATGATGTAACCGGGGGCAGGGGACGTAAGGAAGAAGAGGTTATTGTCTATATGACTGAACATGGTGAGGTATATCACAAAAGCCGGAACTGTACCCATCTGGCTCTTTCCATAAAGGCAGCATCTTTTTCACAGATGAAAGCAGAAAGAAATCGGTCAGGCGGCAGATATACAGCCTGTGAATACTGTGGAAAGCAGGGGTTTACAACTATTGTTTATCTTACAGAGCAGGGGAACAGGTATCATTTCAGCCTGGGCTGCCAGGGGCTGAAAAGAACCGTAAAAGGGGTATACCTTTCACAGATTCCGGGTGTTCCTACCTGTAGTAAATGCAGGTAAAAAGGCTTTTCAGAAAAAAGCGAAAAAAGGAGGAAAAATGGGAGAGATTATTTTAATGGGTTACCTGGGGGCCGGGGCCTTAATGGACGGAAAAAGGCGGCAGATTAGCTTTGCCTATCTTTGGACGGGGATTGTGCTTGCAGTAGCTTTTTTATGGGGGGAATGGAGTGAAAGAGGGCTGGCATTGACGGACTTGGGGCTGCGCCTGCTTCCCGGTATTTTCTTTTTGATATGCAGCCGATTGACCCGGGAAAAGGTGGGTTATGGGGACGGAATGATGCTGTTGATTCTGGGAGGATGCTTTCCCCGTTCCTCTTTGTGGCTTATCTGCCTGATTGCCATACTTTTACTTACTTTATGGGCGGGACTTCTGCTTGCACTGAAAAAGGCAGGACGCCATACGCAGATTCCGTTTTTGCCATTTTTGTGGGCAGCCAGTCTTATGGTGTGGAGATGTGCCAATGGATAAAAGAAAAAAAGCATGGAAGGGCTATATGACGGTGGAGGCTTCCTTGGTAATGCCTCTGTTGTTTTTTGCAATAATTTTTACCCTTTATCTGGGATTTTATCTTTATAATGCCTGTATTCTTCATCAGGTTGCCTATACGGCTGCGCTTCGGGGCAGCCTGGTAAAAGAAGGGAGCAATGCTCAGATTGAAGAATTTACTTACAGTCAGTTGGAAGAGCTGGTGGAAGGCCGTTTATTGGCGGTAAAAACACGGGAAAGCCGGGTACAGGTATCCTGGAATAAAGTCAGGGTAGGCTTATCCATGACGGTAAATGTACCCTTTAGTGGATGGATTTCAGAAAAAATCGGTCTATGGACTTTTCAAACAGAGGCAGAGGCCGAAAGACTGGAGCCGGTATCTATAATACGGGGCATAAAGATATTGGGATATTTATACTGATTGGAAATGGAGGAAGAGATGGAAGTACGTTATAAATCGGATTTATATGCCAGCTATATGCAGATACATATTCCGGTGGAGGTAAACCGGAAACAGTACGCCTTTCAAATGCTGAAGGCAAATTCCATAAAAGGTATTCTTCCTGCAAAGGAACGGTTGGAGGAGGGAGAAGCCTATCTTTGTCTGGACATTACAGGGAGGAAGAGCCTTGCACAGGAGTACCAGGATAAGGATCTGAAACTGGAGGATATGACCCGACTTTTCCAGCAGCTTGTTGCCATATTTGATGAGCTGAGAAATTACCTTTTATCCGACAGATTCGTTTTGCTTATGCCTGAGTACCTGTATCTGGATATTGAAACCGGGGAACTGGAAGTGGCCCTGCTTCCCTGGGAGAGAGAGCAGGAGCAGGGGCTTCGGCATTTGGCGGAATTTTTTCTGGGAAAAATGAACCAGCGGGATGAACATGGCATTAATGCAGCGTATTTATTCTACAAGCAGCAGAGTCAGCCTAATTTTTCCCTCTATCAGTTTTTACCTGCTATAGAAAGGGAAAACATCTTAAAGCGTCAGAAGAGGAAGGAAGAGATGTATCAGCCGGAGGACCGGGAAGAAAAGACGGGGCTGGAAATTTCTTTTCCCGTAAGGGAAGAGGAGGAGGCAGGGGAGGCCAAAGCTTTATTTCCTGAAGCGGAAAAAATAAAGGGAAAAAAGGAAAAGGGACTAAAGGGGCTGTGGAACAGGATTTTTGGGAAAAAGAAGGAGGCTGTTGTGGAATTTGATTACAGCTTAGGGGACTATTCTCAGGAAAGGCAGGAGGAGTTTGGAGACTGCCAGGAAACCGTCTTTTTTGAAAGCCAGGAAGAAGGCTGGAAACTGCAATGGAAGGAAAGAGGAAGGATGAAGACGGCCGCATTAGTTTCTTTACCGGTTACGGTGGGAAAAATCAGGGAAGAAGTTTCTATTGTGATGACGGACAGTTCGGTCAGCCGGGTGCATTGCCGATTCGTTGAGCAGGACGGAGGGATAGCCATCGTGGATATGAACTCCACTAACGGGACGGTATTAAACGGAATGCGGCTAAGGCCAGGGGAGATTATGGGAATTGCAAAAAATGATGAAATCCTCATTGGTAAAGTAAGGGCACTTGTTGTATAATAGGAAAGAATGTACCGAATACAAGGGAGGATATATAGTGAAGATAAATATCTATTACGGCGGCAGAGGAATGATGGATGACCCAACGCTGTTCGTCATTAACAAGATGCAGGAGGTTTTACAGGAACTGAATGTAGCTGTTGACCGATATAATCTGTACGAACTGAAGAATTCTATTACCACCTTACCTCAGACCTTAAAGGATGTGGATGGTGTTATACTGGCCACTACGGTAGAATGGTATGGTATTGGCGGATATATGCAGCAGTTTTTGGATGCCTGCTGGCTATATGGGGATAAGGAGAAAATTGCCAAAATTTATATGACCCCGATTGTGATGTCTACCACCTACGGGGAAAGAGAGGCTAAACTGAATCTTCGTGTGGCCTGGGAGATTTTGGGAGGCCTGCCCTGCAGCGGCATTTGCGGGTATATTTCGGATACGGCCCTGCTGGAGATGAATGATGATTATATCCGTCTGATTGAGAAAAAGGCGGAGAATATGTACCGTACTATCAATCAGAAGGTAGCCAGTTTTCCGGCAAGCAATCAGGCGGTAAAGCAGAAGGTAGCGGTTTCCAAGAATTTTGACCTTACGCCCCAGGAAACGGAGCAGTTGTCCCAGTATGCCTCTGATGATGATTATGTACAGCGTCAGAAAGAGGATTTGCAGGAACTGTCCAGTATGTTCAGAGGGTTGATGAAGGGCAGGGAGAGTGACAAAGAAGACCAGTTTATTCAGGACTTCCAAAAGCACTTCAGGCCTCAGCCGGGATTTGGCGGCAGGTATAAGTTTAATATTGAGGGAATCAAGAAGCCGCTGGTGATAGAAATAGATGGGGGAAACCTGCAATGCGCTTATCAGGAGGTGGAGAAGGCAGACGTTGAAGCCCAGCTTACAGAGGACACCTTAAGTAGTATCGTTACCGGCCATATGACCTTTCAGAGAGCGTTTATGGGGGGAGTCATGACCATCAAAGGAGATTTCAGAATCCTGATGACGCTGGACCAGGTTTTTGTTTTTATGGATAGCTGATAAAAGGATAGAGAGGGACTGTGAAAAAGCTGCTCAGTCAGCAGAAGGAGAGGTAAAGATGGAGAATTGTATTTTTTGTAAAATTGCTAATGGAGAGATTCCTTCGGGAACGATAAAAGAGACGGATTTATTCAGGGTGGTTTTGGATGTGGCTCCTGCCACAAAAGGCCATGCACTGATTCTGCCCAAGGCCCATTATGCGAATCTATATGAAATGCCTGAGGATTTGGCCGGTGAGGCAATGAAGCTGGCAAAGGAGATGGCGGTGAGAATGAAGGAAAGATTGAACTGCGACGGAGTAAATCTGGTGCAGAACAATGAAGAGGCGGCGGGGCAGACCGTATTCCACTTCCATATGCATCTGATTCCCCGTTATAAGGAGGACGGACAGCAGATTGGCTGGAAACCGGGGGAACCCACCACGGAAGAGTTGGATAGGGTTAAGGAAGTTTTAATTTAAACAGGATGTGTGCTCATCAGGCACACATCCCTTCCTTTATACAACAGTTTATTTACCGGCCTCTTTAATTAAATTCATAATCGTGCCAATGGAATTTATCTGTTTGCTTTCACACATGTTATTAATATAAATTTGGCGGTTAGCAAAAAGCTCATGTATTTTTTCCACCAGAATATCACAGTCCAGATAGTCTTCCTTCAGTACGATGCTGAAGCCCTGTTCCTCGAAGGAGCGGGCATTGAGAATCTGGTCCCCCCGGCTTCCTACCTGGAGGGGAATTAAAAGATTGGGCTTTTTCAAGGCGAGCAGTTCACAGATGGCATTGGCTCCTGCCCGGGAAATTACTACATCAGCCATGGCGAATACATCCTTCAAATCTCCCTTCAGATATTCAAATTGTTTATAGCCGGGAATGGTAAGCATCAGGTTATCCACCTTATCCTTGCCGCAAATGTGAACCACCTGAAAATCCTCCAAAAGCTTGGGCAAAGCTTCTCTTACCATTACATTGACACTGGCAGCGCCCTGGGAACCGCCGATAACCATAATTACCGGTTTGTTGGCGGAAAATCCACATAAATTTAAAGCAGCCAGTTTATTTCCCCGGGTAAGCTCCTGACGAATGGGGGAGCCGGTAAGAACAGCTTTCCCGGAAGGGACATTTTTCATAGTCTCCGGGAAATTGCAGCAAATTTTGTCCGCCACTGGAATACAAAGCTTATTGGCAAGCCCGGGTGTCATATCTGATTCATGGATAATACAGGGAATTTTTAAGGAGGCAGCAGCCCGGACTACCGGTACAGAAACAAAGCCACCCTTGGAAAAAACTACATCGGGCCTGATTTCTTTTAAAAATGCTCTTGCCTGTTTATATCCTTTCATTACCCGAAAAGGGTCGGAAAAATTTTTTAAGTCAAAGTAACGGCGGAACCGTCCGGTAGAGATGCCGTAATAAGGAATCTGAAAGTCTTCAATTAATCTTTTTTCAATGCCGCCGTAAGAGCCGATATAACTGATTTCATAGCCTTCTTTTTCCAAAAAAGGGAAGAGTGCTATATTGGGGGTAACATGACCTGCTGTACCGCCGCCGGTTAGTACGATTTTTTTACTCATTGTCTCAGCCTTTCCGAATAATTTGCTGTTTGCCAATTCTTTGATTTGAAAGTAAGTATAGCAGAAATAGAATGCCCTTTCCAGCCCATTTTACCGTTTAAGCCTTCGTGAAAACAGTATACTCATCGAAATCAGCCGAAAAACAGGCGGATGGGCAGAAAGCAGCGAAGCCTTACTCTCTTGTGAGTATTGTAGGAGAAAAAACTTTTTCTTATACTGATAAAAAAGAGTTATAAAATAAGGAGGAGTTAGTTATGGATTATTTTTGGGGACAAGGCTGGCTGGTAGCAGGAATTATTATCTTTTTTCTTCTCAGTATATGCTGCCAGCTTCTGGCGGGATTATTTTTACTGCAGCTTTTAAGGGAGTCAAAGGAGCTGGAAGAAGGTTCTCCCAAATTGCTGCGGGGCTGGCTGGAACAGTATTTAAAAGAGGAGAGCCAGATTTCCAATATTTCTGCTTTTATAGAGAAAAGTATGCAGGAATTTAAAATAGGCAGGGTGAACCTGTTTCAGCTAAAGCATGTGGCAGGGCAGCTTTTGTTGTTTGGGGTATTCCTTTCAGGGCTGGGAGCCTGCAAGGGAATTGTGGAGGGAAGGACTTTGGGACAGATTTTACCCTTCTATATTATTTGCCTTCTGGGTCTGTATATTCATTTTTCTCTTTCAAGTGTTATTGATATAGAAGAAAAGAAGCAGATAATTAAAACCAATCTTCTGGATTTTCTGGAAAACCATAAGCCTTATCTGTGGGGCAGCAGCCGACTGGAAAAAGAAAGAAATAACGATATTGAAGAAGAAACGGTTTTTGGTGAGAAAGAGGAGGAACAACTGAAAGAGCTGCTTAAGGAAATTTTGGCTTGAAAAAGCATAACCACTTTGCTACACTGAAAACAGCGTAAGAAGAAAAATGAACGGTTTATGGAGGAAGGGAAAATGGGAAATAAAGTGTCTTTTGATTATTCCAAAGCATCCTGCTTTGTCAGTGAGAATGAAGTGGAATTGATGAAAAAGCTTACCCTGGACGCAAAGGAAGTTCTGGTATCTAAAACGGGCGCCGGAAATGATTTTCTGGGCTGGATTGATTTACCGGTAAATTATGACAAAGAGGAGTTTGCCAGAATTAAGAAGGCAGCCGCTAAGATTCAGCAGGATTCAGAGGTATTGCTGGTAATCGGAATCGGCGGTTCTTATCTGGGAGCAAGGGCGGCCATCGAATTTTTAAGACACAGCTTTTATAATGTGGTGGACAAGTCTGTGCGGAAAACACCTGAGATTTATTTTGTAGGAAATTCCATCAGCTCCACCTATATTCGTGATTTGATGGATGTCATTGGGGACAGAGATTTTTCCATTAATATGATTTCTAAGTCCGGCACTACGACGGAGCCTGCCATCGCTTTTCGTGTATTCAAGGAACTGGCAGAGAAAAAATATGGTAAAGAAGGGGCGGCAAAGAGGATTTACGCTACCACTGATAAGGCCAGAGGCTCACTGAAGGGGCTTGCAGATGCAGAAGGCTATGAGACTTTTGTTGTACCGGATGACATCGGCGGACGTTTCTCTGTACTCACTGCAGTAGGACTGCTTCCCATAGCAGTCAGCGGGGCAGACATCGATAAGCTGATGGAAGGCGCTGCAGAGGGAAGAAAGAAGGCTTTGGAGAACTCTTTTGAGGATAATGATGCTTTAAAATATGCGGCATTGAGAAATATTATGCTGCGTAAGGGTAAAGGAATTGAAGTCCTTGCCAACTACGAGCCCAGCGTACACTATGTTTCTGAATGGTGGAAACAGCTTTATGGTGAAAGCGAAGGTAAGGACCAGAAGGGCATTTTCCCTGCAAGTGTGGATTTGACAACGGACCTTCATTCCATGGGACAGTTTATTCAGGACGGCGCCCGGACCCTGTTTGAGACCGTAATCGATGTGGAAAGCTCCAGAGAAGAAATTATACTGGGAGAAGAAGCGGTAGATTTGGACGGGTTGAATTATCTGGCAGGAAAGACCGTAGATTTCGTAAACAAATCGGCAATGAACGGAACCATTCTTGCCCACACCGACGGACAGGTGCCCAACTTCATGATTCATGTGCCCGAAGCCAATGAATTTTATCTGGGACAGTTGTTCTACTTCTTTGAATTTGCCTGCGGAGTAAGCGGATATTTGCTGGGCGTTAATCCTTTTAATCAGCCTGGAGTAGAAAGCTACAAGAAGAATATGTTCGCTCTTCTTGGCAAGCCTGGCTTTGAAGCGCAGAGGGAAGAACTGTTAAAGAGATTATAAAAAGAGTATGGTGGACAGAATGAAAATTGTGATGCTGGACAGAAACAGTCTGGGCATGGATATGGACATCAGTATTTTTGAAAAGCTGGGTGATTTTCAGGCATATAACGTGGCAGAACGTGAGGACTGCCGGAGGTGGATTGAAGACGCAGACGTAGTTATTTTTAATAAGACGGTAATGGATGCGGATATGCTGGCACAGGCCAAAAGCGTCAGGCTGCTTTGCGTAACGGCTACGGGCTACGATAATATTGATTTGGAATATGCCCGGAAAAAAGGGATTGCAGTGGCTAATGTAAGAGATTATTCCACTCCAGCAGTGGCCCAGCATACCTTCGCCCTGGCCCTGTATGTTCTGGAAAAAATCAGCTATTATGACCATTACGTCAAGTCCGGTGCCTACAGCAGCCAGCTCGGTTTTTCCAACTTTGATGAAAAATTCTATGAGCTGGAAGGAAAAACCTGGGGAATTGTAGGAATGGGAAACATAGGCCGGAAGGTGGCAGGGATTGCAAAAGCCTTTGGCTGCAGGGTGATTTTTTATTCTGCTTCGGGGAAGAACAGCAGCACGGATTATGAACGGGTGGAATTGGATGCTCTTCTGGCCGAATCGGATATTCTCTCTCTTCATTGCCCGTTGACGGAGAGAACCAGGAACCTGATTAATCGTGATACTCTGGCAAAGATGAAGCCTTCTGCCATTTTGATTAATGTGGCAAGAGGACCGGTGGTGAATGACGAAGACCTGTGCGAAGCCCTGGAAAATGGAGTGATTGCGGGAGCCGGGCTGGACGTATTGGGAAGGGAACCGATGGAAAAAAACAATCCTTTAGGCAGAATAAAGGACAGCCGGAAACTGTTGATTACTCCCCATATGGCCTGGGCCAGTGTGGAGGCAAGAACACGCTGCCTTTTGGAAGTGTATAAAAATATCGAAGCCTTTGCGGCAGGCAGGGCGAGAAACCGGATAGATAGCTGAGGAAAACCTTATATCTATAACAGTGATGATAGGACAGACGACCATCACTTTAATAAAAATTCGGCTGGCAAGAAAGTATGGAAGGAAATGGGAAAAACAAATGAGTAGTGAAATCAGAGACATCAACCTGGCCGAATCAGGCGAAAAGAAAATTGAGTGGGTAAAAAGAAACTGCGACCTGCTGAGAATGTTGGAGGAAGAGTTTGGTAAGAGTAAACCCTTTGTAGGGAAAAAGGTGGCTCTTTCCGTGCATCTGGAGGCAAAGACCGCTTATTTATGTAAGGTTTTGGCAGCAGGCGGAGCTGAAATGTATGTTACCGGTTCCAATCCCCTGTCTACTCAGGATGACGTAGCAGCGGCGTTAGTGGCGGCAGGCTTAAATGTATTTGCCTGGTATAATGCAACCGAGGAAGAGTATGAGGCGCATATCCGCAGAGTATTGGAGGTTGGTCCCAATATTATCATTGATGACGGAGGAGACCTGGTACACATGATGCACACCGAGTTTGTGAATCTGATTCCGGGTGTGATTGGCGGCTGTGAAGAGACCACTACAGGTATTATCCGGTTAGAAGCAATGAATAAAGCGGGAAAACTGAAATTCCCCATGGTGAGAGTGAATAATGCAGACTGCAAACATTTATTTGATAACCGTTACGGTACGGGTCAGTCCGTATGGGACGGAATCAACCGTACGACCAATTTAATTGTGGCAGGAAAAAATGTGGTAGTTGCAGGCTACGGCTGGTGCGGAAAGGGCGTTGCCATGCGTGCCAAGGGCCTGGGAGCAAAGGTTATCGTAACCGAAATTGACCCCATTAAGGCCATTGAAGCCGTTATGGATGGCTTTGAAGTAATGCCTATGCTGGAAGCGGCTAAAATCGGTGATTTCTTCGTTACCGTTACGGGCTGCGACAAGGTTATCGATGCAGAGGATTTTGCTGTAATGAAGGATGGTGCAATTCTTTGTAATGCGGGTCATTTTGACTGCGAAATCGATATGGCGACCCTGAGAAAGATTGCAGTAGAGAGCAGAGAAATGCGTAACAATATTATGGGCTATAAGCTGGCTGGCGGACAGTGGATTTTTGTTCTGGCAGAAGGACGATTGGTTAATCTGGCAGCAGGTGACGGACATCCTGCGGAAATTATGGATATGAGCTTTGCTATTCAGGCCCTTTCTGCAAAATATCTGGTGGAAAATGCAGGAAAACTGGATACTATGCTCTTGGATGTACCGGTAGAGGTAGACCAGGATGTGGCAGTAAGAAAGCTTGCCTTTATGGGAAAAGAGATTGATACTCTTACAGAGGAACAGATTGCCTATTTGAACAGCT
>JBNMJJ010000010.1:0-18210 GCA_050873745.1 Lachnospiraceae bacterium
ATATAACCACTTCTTAATAATGGGAAAAATATTTTCACTGTTGATTGATAAACTTCCATGTTTGTCTGCCATTTTTATCACATTCCTTTCCTTTTGATTGCAGCGGGGGAATTGTCCCTAATCTTTCATTCACATTTTAGTCTCCCCGGTAATAAAAGTCAATAAAAAAATTAGCACTCAATATAAACGAGTGCTAACATTTTATAAAACTGATACATTTATCTGGGACAGACAACCCATTCCATACTCATGCTATTCTCCATTATGCCGCTTTTTTCTCAAAACCCTTGACAATAGTCTCTAAACTTCCACATATTAAGCCACTCTTACACAACTATTTTTTTGCTGTTTTTTCACCTTTTTGCTCTTGATTTCACTAATATTTTATGGCGCTTTAACCGTTTTTCTTGTACTTATGGTTTAAATTATACTCAAATATCTATTGAATGTGGTTTTGTCGTCAGCTTAACGTAAGCGAGTAGATTTCATTTAAAGTCATGTATTCATTTTAATGGATAGGTACATGCTATGGAGCGTTTATGTTATTTCTTTTTTACTATCCAGGTGGCATAAAAATTAAATGTATTAAAAAACGCCATAGGTTGTGCCTATAGTGCTTTTCAATACAGTTTATAATTCGACAAAAATCTGATTCTCTACTTTTATATTGATTGGTACAAGATTTCGATATTGAGCTAAAATATCGTCATATAAAACTCCAGGATATTTTGGAATCTCTACTGTGATGGCAACAAAATATTTCATGGGTGTAGTCCCAGCAATATCTCTATTCATTCCATGAAGTATGAAGAAAGGATTGCTCAAAGAAGACGCTCTCATAGTAATAGTTTTTTTGGTCACAGTATCCCATTTTAAATGCTGTGACCGTAATTCATCTTCACTCAAAAATTGCTTTGGCGGTTTAGAGATTGGTAGGTCAGAACGACTATATCCCAAATCATATAGTTCTTTTTCGGCGTCTGTTCCCACAAAGGCGGCTTTTTGCTTTCTACCATGTATTGTGTTTTTGAAATAATTGTAATGTTTATCATGCGGGTAAAAATAATCTTCTACACAGTTACAGGTATAAGAATCAACATCATTTGGGTTTAATTCAGATAAAGTTGAAAGCGTCCATGTTATATTGGCATTGCATTTTAGCCCATTTATATCAGGGAGAAGAATAGGGAGTTCTATATTTTGTTTAGGAGCAATATTTCCTTCATATAAAACAACAACTTTATTATCTTCGCAATTTAGGATATTTGTAACATCATCAATACAGAATCCGAATCCTATTTCTTCGATGCTGTACTCATCTGAATCTTCTGCCGTGTGAATAAGCAATGTTTTAGCCATGTGCTGAGAGATTTCAGAGGATAATGCCATCATTTTTCCTAGTTTACCAGTAACAATAGGAGAGGCAAAACTGGTTCCACATTCTACAGTTGTTTTATTTGGTATAGTGCTTATTAAAACAGCTGGATTTTCTGGTGATCCGCCAAATTCCAGAACATCAGGCTTTACTTTGCATCCCTCACGTCCAGGACCAATGCAACTATAACTAGCTCTTATCTTTTCTCCATTTTTGTCAAATGTATAAGCACCAATTCCTAAACCATTAACCAAGTCTGAAGGAGCCTGTATCCTATTAAAAGGATAGGGCAAATCTCCGTCATTTCCGACAGCAACGCAAAATAGCGGATGATGAGGAAGCATGGAAAGTCTATCCAATGCATAGGTAAAACGACTAATGTCATCATCTACAATTGCACCACGAGGGCCAAAAGATAAATTATATAATGCGGTTTCTGTATGGTTATGCACGATTTGTTCTATTTGGTCAATTGCAGGATATAGCCCGCTATCTTCTATAGGATTTCCCGTTTGTTGTTGGGGTAATACTCTATATGAGTCAACAGAAACAATCGGTGTTTCAAGCGGTTCGGTTGATGGCTTATAATTCAACAGTCCGTATAAAACAGCACCACAAACAGCAGTTCCGTGTGCAATGAGTGCTGGATGTCCAGAGATAGGTGTCAGTTCATGTGCGGTGACAAAATCTTTTAAATGAGGCAATGTTGAATCAGCACCACCATCAAAAACGCCTATTCGCATTTGAGGAGTCCCTTTATATAATGGTGGAACTGGTGCATCAAAAAAAGAGTTACCACGCATATTGGGTATATTAAGTTCTCCTAAAGGATGAACTGTTCTTAAGGGGTTAAATTTTACCAATCGTTCTAATGTTTCATGATTACATACGGCAGCACAGAACAAAGGACCATTTTCATAACCAGATATTTTATATTTATCTGTTTCTAAATTTAAAAGGGTTAAGAACTGTTGCATCGCAAAAGTGTCATTCCATATAAATGGGTGTAAAACTATTTCAACTAACCCGCTATCCCATGTACCTGAAAAGCCTGACATTTTTTCTGTAGAATCAAGTAAATCAATTGTCCGAATAGTTGAAATTTGATTTTGCCAGGTAACAGTGTTGTCTTTTTGTCCAGATTCCAATATGTATTTTAGGTTTTCTAGTCCGCAATCACTGATTTTTGCAAAATATAATTTCGATTTAACCAGACCTTCTTCAGACTTTGAAATTATATATTTACGACCTCCAATAGGAGTAATACCATCCACAGATAAAATCATATCAGGTGAATAAGATTTAGCTTCAAATTTTGGTTCCATACGAATGCAGACAACTTTTTCTTGTAAAAAAATTTCGTCATTCCTTTGGACTTCTTCTTGAATAGAAGCAATGTCCTTGATTAAAGCTATCTTATTTTCGTGATAAGTATGAGGGAGTTTTTGAGGCCCTCCATAGTAACGTTTTTCAATATCTTTTACATATAATTCTCCGCGTCCTAAAATAGGATGTTTGTTACTCATTTAATATACCTCCGTTCTGTAAATAACGACTTACAGATGTTGCTGGAATTTTTGTTATTTTTGATATATCACGTATGCTCAAAGACGGGTCTGTCTCTCGGAGCAAGTTGCAAAGTTCTATTTTCTGTGTTTTACTATCGCAGGAATTTAAGCAAAATTCTTCAAAAACAATTAAATCGGAATTATTCCCAGCTAAAACAATCTTTCTTTTGACGTGTGTACATAGTTTGCAAATATCGGCAGCACTAATATGAGTCGTTTGTTGTATTGCAAAAGAAAGCGCTTTTGGCGATAGCATATCATAATACTTGCCTAAGTATCTTTGTAATAATAATTTGCGTTCACTTGTTTCTGGAGTTGCGAATGTAATTGTTCGATCGAAACGTCTCCATATGGCTTTGTCTAATAAATCAGGATGGTTGGTTGCTGCAATAATAATGCTTTGACTTGGCCAGATTTCTAATTCTTTTAGCAAGACATTAACTAATCGTTTTAATTCTCCTAAATCTGAAACATCATCTCTACGTTTGGCAATTGCATCAATCTCATCTAAAAGTAAAATTGATGGAAATGATTTTGCATAATCAAAAATATTTTTAATATTTTGACCTGAACGACCAAGATAACTTGAAATAGAAGTAGCTAAGTCCATTGTTACTAAAGGTAGATTTAATTTGTAAGAAAGCCATTTTGCAGAATAGGTCTTTCCTACGCCTGGTTCACCAATAAAAAGTAAACTATTTGGTGGAGTAATATCCTCAATAAGTAGTTTCTCGATTTCTGTCCTTTCGAGTATAAAATTGTTTAGTTCCTCCATGGTCTTTGATGATAATATTGGAGGGTCGATTTCTAAAGGTTCTTCTGCCTTGCAAAGAGTAAAACGAGTTTCTCTATCGATTGGAAGTGGTTGTACATCGGCAGATCTTATAGCAGAAGCTCCATTTCTGGAGTAAGTTAAAGATTGAGAAATTTCCTGAGCAATATTAGGTTGCTTTTTTTTATATAACTTAACCAACATAGTAGAAATTTCTTCAACCAATCTCCGGTCATTATCTAAACATGCCCGTACTAGTTTTGGTACTAATTCATCGCTGTTCATTATTTCACCTCATGAATACTATTTTGGTACAGACAAATTATACTATAAATACAATGTATAATCAATAAAAATGTTCCAAAATATAAAGAAGCTTAAAAATGGAACAATCGCCGAGAGAAAATACATAAGGAAGTTTAAAACTTATAGTGTTAAGAGTTTCTGTTCAATTTGATGAATTCCAAATCATCTAATCATTTATCAAAATACTTATTGAAGCCCTAAGTCCACCCAAAAAGATGAAACGCTCACGGCAATCAGCGGTCAGGCAAAATGCCGGACCGCTGGCACTATTCAGTTATGTCGTTAATGTAACAGCCTCCTTTTTTCGTCAATTTTCTCGCCATATTTCAACTTGGGAAAAGGAATTGAATAGACGACGACAAACGCTGAAACCCTTTGAAAATCAAGGCTTTTTCCGTTTGCCGTTATTATACCGTAATGGCATACCTGCACAGCGAACCTATCATCAAACGGGGTGTAGCCAAAAGATGTGCAGGAACTTTTTAGGGCACCCGGACGTAAGCAGTACCATGAATGCCTATGCACACGCTACAAAGAAGGCTAATCGTGATACCGCAAAGCCTTGAAAACAGAGGAAAGTTAAGACAGCATCCTATTCCCTCTTAGATAACGCACACAAGGACAGCGTAAACGCAATTACAGCCCATAACAGTACAACAGAGAAGTTTATCCATGAAAAAAATTCCGCAGAAAATAAAGTTGCCCGTATCAAATTACTTGCCGAGACAAAGGGTAATGCCTGATAAATATATGCTGTCCATTCCGGCAGCCTTTCCGCCGGATATGTTATTGGCGAAAACAAAAGTGCCCCAATCATGATTAATTGTGTTGCTAAGGCCATCCCATTAGGTGGGAGCCAATATGCGATACTAAAACCAATACAAATCATAGTAAATTGTGAAATAAGAACAACAAAACAACTTATCAGATTAATATTCAACTCTATACCAAATCTTAACATTGCTGCTGCACATCCCATTACCATTCCTGGCAATGCTGCAATATTCCATATAATAATATCGGCTAAAAGAATTACACCTCTGGATACCGGCAGTGTCTTTTGGTATTTTAACACACCATTTTGTTTTGATTCACTTACTATCTGTGGAGCTAAAACACATCCAACGGCAATAATGTTTAAGGTCAATGCCCCTGAGGATAAATACACCATTGATACATTATCAACTTCAGGTATTAACAACGCCATTCCATATATTATCGCCACAGCCAATGCCGCCTGTACTGCACTGAATGCCGGAATTAAATATTTATGTCGAAGAAGGCTCCACCGCATAACTCCCCATAATTTTGCAGGCCCGAAGGCGCAGAATGCACCTGTTTGTACTTCATTTCTCATTAACCATACCTCCATACGATAAATCCAAAGACGCAGAGGTAAGTTTATAGTTAGAAACTTTCCCCTCTTCAATTAAATTTAAAACCCATGCAACGGCATCAGGAACCTGTTTTGCAGATAATGTAAGCATCATTTGCATACCTTCTTCTATAAATTTACTTTCTATTGAATCTGGCATATTTATCCATTCATAGAAGTCATTAAAATTGATTAATAATGTATTTGAAGCAATGTTTTTATTTAATGTCGATGTTGGCGCATCATCTATAAGACGTCCATTGTCCAATAAAATATAACGTTCTGCATACTGTTCTACTTCCAGTAAATTATGTGTAACTACCAAAATAATGTGCCCTTCTTTAGCCAATCTTCTCATATATTGCCAAACCAGTTTTCGACGAACGGGGTCTACATCATTAGTAGGTTCATCAAGTAAAATGATTGGAGCTGGATAAGCAACAGCCATCGCAAAAGAAGTTAATCTTTGCAGCCCTCCCGACAACTTATCTCCCGATTGATTTGCCCATTGTTCGATATTCAAATCATTTATTACCTGCTCGGCATATAAACCTGCTGACTTACCTTGAACACCTCTGATACGCAAAACAGACTCTATTGCCTGTTTTAGAGTAACTCCGGCAAGCGGAGCATGAAATTGCGGCATCATAGAAACAAAATTTCTGGCCGCTTTTGTATTATTTATCAGTGATACTCCCTGATAAATTATTTCTCCACTATCAGGCTTTACATTCCCTATGATTTGATTTAACAAGGTAGTTTTACCTGCCCCATTGTGTCCTATTAACGCAGTAACTTCATTGACATTAAGAGTTGTTGTAATATTGCTGTTAGCCTTTATCTTTCCCCCTTTATATGATTTACTGATAGAATCTATTTTCAAACTATAATCATTCATTGAATACCTCGCATTTTAAATAAAAGCCTATAATATCTCCATTTTTCTTACCTGATTTCGCAAACTATTTATTGCTGCTATCGTAAAAAAGCCGACAATAAACAGTATTAAAATCATTAACCTATTTGAAAATAATGACATTGTTACAATCTGGCAAATCACAACCATGATAATACATGAAGCCACGATGGTGGCAATTACAGATTTTTTGATAAATCCAATCCACAAAGACAAAACGCCGCAGGAAGCGGAAATCAATCCACAAAATACTATATTTCCAAGGCTCCAGAGTACAATTCCTATATTTACCGTATCGGTAGAACACAGTGGAAAAAATCTTTCTGTGGCCAGAAAAATACCTGAAATTGCTGTTCCACCCATAAGCATTGAAAAGAATGTATACAAAGAAACCAATAATATTTTAGCCGTCAATATTCTCTCTCTTGAAATGGGGTAAGAAAATAACAGTATAGCTTTTTTCCCACTGTATTCGTCTACCACAAATCTTGCAGCCATCACGGCCGACATAATGGAAAAAATTCCCATCATCACAGCCATAGTCAATCCAATAATAAATTTGTATGACCCAAACAATTCTGCATCACTGTCGCCTGGGTCCATTCCAGGTATGGCTGCCATCAAATAGATAAATCCCAACATAACAATGGCACTGACTATTGCAGCAAAATAATATGGTTTCAGGCTATTTCTTTTTAACTCCAATTTTATTAATTCACTCATACAATTACCTCATTTTGCCATTTTCATAAAATAATCTTCAATTCCATCAGGATACTCTTTTTCAATTTCTCTTAAGGATTTTTCACTTAAAATCCTGCCGTTGGAAATCACTGCAATACAATCTGCAATCTGCTCAACTTCGGAGAGGATATGGCTCGAAAACACTATGGTAATATCTTTCTTTACCAATTTGCGAAACAAATCTCTCATTTCCCTGATTCCTATTGGGTCCATCCCATTAATCGGCTCATCAAGAATCAATAAATCCGGTTGATGAACCAGGGCTCTGGCTATGGCAAGCCTCTGACGCATTCCTAATGAGAAAGTTGCTACCTGCCCGCTGCCTGCATTTTCCAATCCCACAAGTTCTAATACTCCTTCAATATCTGCATTTCCCATTTGCATATATTCCAGATGTATCTTCAAATTTTCAATGGCAGATAGATGTTCATAAAAAATCGGAGTTTCAATTACACTGCCCGTTCTTTTTAAAATTTTCAACTTATCTTGATGACTTTCCAATCCCAATACCGTTGCCGTTCCATAAGTGGGTTCTAACAGACCTAACAGCAATTTAAAAATTGTAGTTTTCCCAGCGCCATTTCTCCCTATTAAACCATATATTGTATTGCGTTCAACCGTCATATTACAGCCACGAACCACTTCTTTTCCATTAAAACTTTTAGACAATCCACATGTCTTAATCGCAAAATTATCATACATATACAGCTCCTCCTGTCTTTTCAACTTTTACATACATTCTAAATGTATGTAATTTTTTAAAATAAAATTGCCTGATACGGCAACTCTATTTTTCTTCCATTTCATCCAGCCTGCCCTCTAACATATCTGACACTTGTTCATTAAAGATAGGCAGACCCATATATTCACAAATATTTTTAATAAAAACAAATTTCCGATGAAGCTCACTTTTCGTTGCCGGATAAATAGAAGGCATAAGCCATATTTCCAAAAGCGGAATCAGTTCCGACAACTCTTTTGCATACTCCGTTCTTATTGAACCATCCCGCTGGCCTTCCTCAATCAACTCCAAAAAGGCAGGAGTTAAAATTTTTTTCTGTGATTCTATCATTCCTGACAAAATCCGCGGATTTTTCAGAACAGGAATAGCCTGCTTAGATAACTCAGCCCTGTCTTCATCGTTCTGATTCATCATAATTGCTAATTGGAGCTTCTGCAGCCCGTTTAAATCCTCTCTCTTTTTTACTGCAAGAAATGGATTATTGTCTAAAAACATCTTATCCGACAAAGCATTTATAATCTCTTCTTTCGATTTAAAATGATGGTATACTGCCCCTTTAGTCAGCCCCCCTAATTCATCAACTATATCTTGAATCGTTGTCTGGTCATAGCCTTTTACTAAAAAAAGCCTTTGGGCTACTTCCAGGATTTTTTCCACAGTCAATTCCGGATATTTATTTCTTGCCATTTCACACCACCAAAACATTCTCTTGGTATGTATGTTACTAAATCATTTTGTCTTTGTCAAGATTTTTCTAACTCCACTGCCTAAAATCCTGACTCCCCATATACTCTTCATAAATTTCAAAAAAATCCGTCGTATCCACACCCTCCTCATGAATCAGGGCCACCTTATCCCAGAGGGTGGTATTCACCGCCTTGGCAAGACCGGCCGCAAAGCTGGCATAACGCTCGCCGAATACCTCCTCCTTCTTTTTTTCTACAATCTGGATTTTATTGGCGTCCGTCTCTTCCTGATTAAAGGTGGTAATGCACTTGATAATGTGGTAACCGTATTCCGTTTCCACTATCTGGCTGATTTCCCCTTTTCCCAGGTTGAAGGCAGCGTTTTCAAAGGTCTGGTCCATCTGTCCCTTCCGGAAGGAATATTGGGATTCCGTATCCTCATTGTAGGCATCCACCAAACGGTCAAAGTCCTCTCCTGCATCGGCCTTTTCCCACACCTGGCTGGCTCTCTGGTAAGCCTCCTGCTTTTCCTGGGGACTAAATTCCTGTTTGCCGCCGTTCTCATCCAGCCTGTAGGTTTTAATCAAAATATGCTCTACGGTAATGGTTCTTGCCTCATCGTCACTGACCTCCGGATTTACATCCTTGATAATATAGTAATAGACCTTATTCGCCAGGGCATACTCCCGGTACATCTGCCGGATAGTATCCCGGTCTACTCCCAGGGCCTTTATCTCCGTCTCATTCAGGCTGTCATAATAGGCCCCGGCCGCCTCCCTGACCTTCTTCTCCTCCTCCTCAGTCAGCTTCACCCTCTCCTTTTGTGCCAGCAGGGTCATTGCTTTAATCTGAGAAATCCGGGCCAGAGCCATTTCCTTCATATTCTCCTCCAGGGTAACGCCGTTTAAATTGGTTTCCCATATCCTGTCCCCATATACCTCTTCATATCTGCACTGTGCAGTGGTCAGATAAACCATCAGCTCCGGCAATGTGCAGGAAGCTCCCTCAATGCGGAAAACCTCATTCCTGCCAAAACCGGTATAAAAAACGAATCTCCTGTCTCCTATCCGGCATCCCGACAAACAAAGCAGAATCACCAGACAGCAAAGGAGCCACTTACCTTTTCTTTTCATCTTTTTCCTCTTATTTTCAAGCATTATCCACTGTCTGGTATCCATTGTACAGAAAAAAAGCACTAAAAACAATGAATAATTTTGGCATTGCTGAAGCCCGTTCTGGTCTTGGTCACCACAATCTGTCTGGGAATACGCCGTTTTAATTCCTCCACATGAGAAATAATTCCCACCAGCCTGTTGCCTTCACTTAAGCTGTTTAACACCAAAAGGGCCTGCTGCAGAGATTCTTCATCCAAAGACCCAAAGCCTTCATCCACGAACATGGTATCCAGACGGACGCCGCCGCTTAGGGCCTGAATCTCGTCCGCCAGCCCCAGAGCCAGACAGAGAGATGCCTTAAAAGCCTCCCCTCCCGAAAGGGTCTTTACATGGCGGACAGAACCGTTATAGTGGTCGATAACCTCCAAATCCAGCCCCGACTGGCTGCGGTTATTTTCTGTATCTTTTTTACGAATTAAAGTGTACTGTCCTCCGCTCATTACCTCCAGCCGCAGATTGGCCTGTTCCAGTATCCGTTCAAAATAAGCCATCTGCACATAGGTTTCCAGCATAATCTTGCCCTTTTCGTTCTGCCGTCCGTTGGCGGTATCATGAAGAGCCTTGAGCCAGCCGTAGTTTGCTTCCTTTTCTTCCAAAAGGGCCGCCTTCTCTTCTATTTTCTGCAAAGAAAAACGATTCCTCTCCAAACGGTAGCCTACCCGCTCCTTTCTTATGCTGATTTCCTTTTTCCGGCGGCTAATTTGGTTCTGCTCCTCCACAAGCTGTCCCAAATCCCTTTCCGGCAGCTCCTTAAGCTGGGTTTCCATGGCCTGGATTTCTCCCTTTAGTCTTGCCTGTTCCTGCCCAAGGGTATTCCTGATTCGCTCCGCCTCTTCCTTCTTTTTGCGAAGGTTCTCCCTCTCCTCCTGCATTTTAGAAATCTCCTGCCCAAGCTGCCTGGTATCCGGCGCCAGAAGCCTTTCCCCCAGAATGGGCTTTAAACTGTTTTCTTTTTCCTCCACCTGCCCTTTCAGCCCGGCAGCCTGTTTGTTCAGCTCCAGCAGCCTGCCCTCCTGCTGCTCCAGCCGCCTTTTGGCCTGCTGCCACTCCTCCTTTGTGGGCGCTTTATGGGACAGAACCGCCGGCTTTGGATGCTCCTTTGAGCCGCATACCGGACAGGGCTTTCCCTCTTTCAGCGTGTGGGCAAGAATCCCCGCCTGATGGTCTAGAAAGGCCTGCTCTGTGGAGTGGTATTTTTCCCGAAAGATTTGGGTCTCCTGCCAGCCCCTTTTGTATTCTACCACCGCCCTTTCATAACCTGACCGAAGGTATTCCAGCTTCTTTTTCTCCTTCTGCAGCTCCTCCATCCGGGCCAGTTTCTCTCTTGCCTGCGCTATTTTTTCAGACAGTTCCTCCAACACAGGGGCCGAATTTCTGGTTTGTTGGTATTCCTCTTCCACCGCTGCAAACCTGTCTTCATTCTGCCTTTGTTTCATTCGTCTGCTTTCCAGTCCCGCCAATAGCTCCTGCCTCTTTCGGGCTTCGTTCACTGCTGCCGCCAGGGCCTGCAGCTTTCCTTCCCTTTGGGACAGCTCCTCCTGAAGGCTTAAATTCACTTTTTCATCTTCTTCAATTAAGGCGGATAATAAATCCATGATTTGAGGCAGGGGAAGTCTGCCCTCCACCGCCATTTCCCACTGGGAATAGGAGGCATGGCCCTCTTCACAACTGGTTCCCTCAACGTACTGGCCAATGCTTTTTCGCAGTTCTTCGCATTCTCCGGAGAGTTTACGGAAATCCTTTCCGATTTCCGTTTGCAGAAGCTCATACTTTTCTGTGTTGAATATCCGACGGAATATCTTCATTCTTTCTTCCGTTGAAGCCAAAAGAAGTTTCAGAAAATCTCCCTGGGCAATCATGGCAATCTGGGTAAACTGCTGCCTGTCCACCCCGATAATCTCCGCAATCCTTTTAGTTACCTCACTGGCCTTTGCCGTAATTCTTCCTCCCGGCTCAATCAGTTCCCCGCTCTCATTCTGGGTGGTCATTCCCTGCCCCCGTTCCTTGGGTCTTAAATATTTGGGAATCCGCCTCACCTTATATTCTTTACCTTTACATAAAAAAACCAGCTCCACAAAGGACAGGGTCTGAGGCAGGGCATACTTACTGCGGAACATTTCCGCCTTACGGTTGTTTCCGCTGGCCTCTCCATAAAGAGCATAGGTAATGGCGTCAAAAATCGTTGTTTTTCCCGCTCCCGTATCTCCTGTAATCAAATACAGGCCCTTTTCCCCGAGCCTGCGAAAATCCAACGTCACCTCTCCCGCATAGGGGCCGAAGGCCGACCTGGTTAAGCATAAAGGTCTCATGACGTTTCTCCTTTCCAGATGGCCTCCAGCTTTTCTTCCAGATAAGCCAGTTGATTTTGGTTCAGGGGCTGATTATTCATTTCCTCATAAAAACCCGCAAACAGCTCCTTAGGGGACAGCCCGGCCATCTTACTTCGCACCTGGATTTCCCGGTTCTGCCTGGTGCGCCTGTTATCGTATTCCAAATGCAAAAGGCCGGGATAAACCAGGGCCAGCCGGGATAACGCATTGGGCACGTCCTCCTCGTCTAACAGAGTAATCTGAACATAATCTTCCCGCTTCTCTTCCTGCCCCTTTTCCATAAGCTGCAAAAACGTTCCCCGAAGCCTGACCATATCCCTGAGGGGTGACAGGGGAACCGTCTTGATTTCCACCCTTCCCTTTTCCTTTACTTCCACGATGGTAAGGGATTTTTTATCCTCACTTTCCGAAAAAGAATATTTCAGAGGAGTGCCGCAGTAGCGGATGCTTTCCCTGGCAATGCTTTGGGGCCGGTGGAGATGGCCCAATGCCACATAGTCAAAATCCCCAAAAACCTCGGCTGCCACATTGTCCAGGCCTCCCACCGCCACCTCCTCAGACTCGCTTCTTACTGCCCCCGTAACGAACTGGTGCGCCACTAAGAGATTTCGTTCCCCCTGATTCAGTTCCATCTGCCGGATAATCGTCTCCATAGCCTGCGTATAGTCGGAAATTTTTTCTTCCGGGTAAAAATGGCGGACATGAACCGGCTTAATAAAGGGCAGAAGAAAAAGATTTAAGGGGCCAAACTTATCCTCCAGAGTAATCTTATCTATCTTTCCGTCATAAACCGGAGACAGATAGAGCCCTGCCGGTCTGGTCAGCCTTCCCAAAAAAGCGATTCTCTCAGGCGAATCATGATTTCCGCTGATGACAAAAACCTTTCGTCCAGCAGAAGCCAGTTCCACTAAAAAGGAGTCGAATAAAGCCACCGCCTCTGCCGGGGGATAGATTTTGTCGTAAATATCCCCTGCAATAATCACTCCGTCCACCTCCTCCTTTTCCACAATATTAACTATTTCTCTTAAAATATATCTCTGCTCCTCCAGTAAAGAAAGCTGGTACAGCTTCTTTCCCAGATGCAAATCCGATATGTGGGCAAATTTCATTTCTTCCTCTCATTCCACTGCTTAAACAGTCTAAAAGAGGCAGGCCACCCTCAGGTTGACCTGCCTGTCTGTTACCTTTTCCTTGCAAAATCATCTTACTTCCTAAATCTGGAAAGTCTGCATTTCCTGTTCCAGAGTGTCTGCAATAGCCTTCAGCCTCCGGGAATCCTCACTGATTGCATTCATATGGCCTCCTACTTCTGTTACCGAAGCCGAAGTCTCCTGCGTGCTGGCTGCATTCTCTTCTGCTATGGCAGTCAGACTGGATACCACATCCACAACATTGCCTCTTGCCCGGTCAATCTGATTTATCTTCTCTGAAATCATATTGATGCTGTCCATAGTCTTGCCGATTCCGTCCTGCACCTCGGCAAAACGTTCCCTGGTCTTTTCTACGTTCTCATTCTGCTCTCCCATTACCTTCTTCACACCATCCATAGTCTGAACAGCCTCCTGGGAATCGCTGATTAGTTCCTTGATAATATTTTCAATCTGTTTTGCCGACTCATTGGACTGCTCCGCCAGCTTCTGAATCTGTCCTGCCACCACGGCAAAGCCTCTTCCCTGCTCTCCTGCTCTTGCCGCCTCAATAGCCGCATTTAAAGATAACAGATTGGTTTCCTCTGCGATAGAAGTAATCAACTCAGTAGCTTTCTGAATCTTCAGCGCAGCCTCATTGGTGGTATTGGTCTGTTCATAAATAATTTCGATAGCTTCTTTTGCTTCCTGATTGATTTTTTCCAGAATACCCAGGGTGCTTGCCGCTTCATCACTGGCTGCCAGCATTTCCCTGGACTGTTCGCCCAGAAGTTCCATTTCCTCTGCACTTTCAGAAATCATATCTCCCATCAGCACCACATTATCCGTGGCTTTCTGGGTCTCGTCCGCCTGAGAGCCTGCCCCATAGGCCACCTCCTGTACGGCATTGTTCACCTGTTCAATAGTGGAGGTTATGCTCTGTACCTCCTTGTCCACATGGTTGGAAGCTTTCTGGATTGTTTTGCTGCTTTCCTTAATACTGCTGATAACCTCTGACAAACTTTCTCTCAATGTATTGATTGCCTGGGCCATAGCCCCGGTTTCGTCCTTTCTCTGAACCAGCTTTGCCAGCTTCTCATTTTCCCTGAAATCCAGATTTGCAACCAGGGTGATAGTATCCGTCAGCTTCTGGATAGGACGAACAATCGTATCACTGAATACTGCACCTATAATAATATAAGCAATAAGCGCAATAACCGCTGCTTTGGTGCAATAGTCCACCGTTCCATTAACACCAAACATGGCATCCGCTTCATCCGCTGTGATGACAAAAATATACTCTCCTGCCTCACTCACACGATAGGCAACATATTTTTGTTCACCATTATATTCGTATTCCACTGCCGCCAGCTTATTCGACACATTTCCCTGCTTCATTGCCGCAGCCAGTTCGGAAATAACGGCAACATTCGCCTTTTTGCCAATCTCTCCCTGGACAGGATGATAGCGAATGATTCCTTCCTTATCCACCACATAGGCATAGGAGGTTTCCATTCCATTCACATTCCCCCCTCCTGCCAGCCTTTCCCAGACAGAAGCATCCATGGTATCGTAGGTCCTTAGCATCAATTCCATTTCGTTGCCTCTGGCCTCAGCTACATCTTCCATATAATTGAAAATCAGTTCTTTATATACCTTGGTCATTCTGGCAGAAAAAGTGGTGACTAAAAAGAACACTATCCCTATTACCACCAGCGCAATCAGGACAACAATCCTCCTTCTGATAGAATGAAGAATCGATATACTCCTTCTACCTTCCTGCTTCCCCTCAATCATACTCATAATCTTTTGTCTCCCTTCATCTCTTCTTATGCTACTTCTATAATCCAGCCCTCAGGACCTTCGATTTTTCCCAGTTGGATTCCGGTAATCGTATCATACAGTTTCTGGCTTAAGGGGCCGATGCCTCCGCCGGCAATCTCCACGTCCGTATCTCCTTCTCTGAGATGGCCCACAGGGGAAATAACGGCCGCCGTACCGGTGCCCCATGCCTCTTCCAGAGTACCGTCCATAGCCGCCTCAAAAAGCTCTTTAGCAGAAATCCTTCTCTCCTCCACAGGATAGCCCCAGCTTTTACACAGCTCTATACAGCTTTTTCTGGTAACGCCGGGCAGAATACTGCCGTTCAGCATAGGAGTAACCACTACCCCCTTGATTTTGAAAAAGATGTTCATTGCCCCTACTTCTTCGATATACTTCCTTTCCACGCCGTCCAGCCAGAGTACCTGTGAATAGCCTACGTCATGGGCTTTCACCTGTGCCTTAAGGCTGGCTACATAGTTGGCTCCTGCCTTGGCTTCTCCAAGACCGCCACGCACTGCCCTTACATACTCGTCCTCAATCCAGATTTTTACCGGGTTCAGCCCTTCCTGATAATAAGCTCCTACCGGAGAAAGAATAATGATAAATTTATAAGTATTGGAAGGTCTTACTCCCAGGAAGGGGTCCGTTGCAATAATAAACGGCCTGATGTACAGGGATGTCCCCGGCTTCGTGGGAATCCATGCCTCATCCATCTTTACAATGGCTTTAATTGCCTGAAGGAAATCCTCTTCGGGAATCGTAGGGATGCAAATCCTTTCGTTGGTATTATTGGCCCGTTCAATATTCTGGTCGGGACGAAACAGCAGGGTTCTTTTGTCCTCTGCCTTGTATGCCTTCAATCCCTCAAACATTTCCTGACCATAATGGAATACCATGGCCGACGGTTCCAAAGAAATGGGCGCATAAGGCACGATTCTCGCATCATACCAGCCCTTTCCCTCCTCATAATCCATGATAAACATATGGTCCGTAAAAATCGTTCCAAAGGTTAAAGGATTTTCTGGTTCCGGAAGGGGCTTTGGGTTGGTTGTTTTCTCATATCTAATCGTCAGCATTCTGCTTCTCACTCCTGTTCTTTTCTCAAATTTGTTTACTTGCTCCTATTATTCCTAAAATTATCCAAAAAGTCAACAACTGAACGAAGATTTATGCTACTTTTCTCCTTTACTTTTCCATGATACTGTGCTATTCTGATTCTGTTCTAGAAACAACTTATTTTTTTATTTGGAGGACTTTGCAATGAACAAAGGTACAGTAAAATGGTTTAACAACCAAAAAGGCTACGGCTTTATCTCTGACGAAGCAGGAAACGACGTATTCGTTCACTACTCCGGCCTGGTAATGGATGGATTCAAATCCTTAGAAGAAGGCGCTGAAGTGGAATACGAAGTAATCAACGGAGAAAAAGGACCTCAGGCAGTAAACGTAGTAAAATTATAAGAAGCTTTTTTCTTATAACAGCCTCTTAATCATTAATACAATGTGCCTTTTCTATTATATAAATGTAAGGATTTATTTCTTTTTTTGTTTAGTACGAATAAGCGGACAGTTTAATGAATTAATGAAATGCAGCCGCACAGCGTCTGTGAAAAAAGACTGTTGTACCGGAAGGATTATTCCTTCCTGGTACAGCAGTCTTTTTCTGTCCTGCCCCAGCCTGCAGCTATCTCAAAGGCCATCTTTCCTCCAAACAAATCCAGTGCGCTTCCCACCGTAAAATCCAGACGGTTTTGTCCCAGCTTTTTCAGCAATTCCAAATCCTTCACCTCATGGATTCCTCCGGCATAGGTCATAGGAACCTTTCCCCATTCACCTAAAAGCCTTGCTACTTCTTGTTCAATCCCCTGGGCTTTTCCCTCCACGTCCACTGCATGAATTAAAAATTCGTCTGCATAGCGGGCAAATTCTTCCAGACTATTTTCATTCAAAACAACCTCCGTAAATTTCTGCCACCGGTCCGTAACGATGTAATACTGCCCTTCCCGTTTCCGGCAGCTTAAATCCAGCACCAGCCGCTCTCTTCCCACTTTTTCCGCAAGCTCCTCCAGCCTGCCGTAATCCACCTGTCCTTCCCGGAAAACATAAGAGGTAACAATCACCTTGGAGGCCCCTGCCTCCAGATATTCAGAAGCATTTTGGGGAGTAATTCCTCCCCCTATCTGCAGGCTGCCGGGATAGCTTTTCAGAGCCGTCAGGGCCTGGGCCCTAGTAGCTTCATAATAGGGGCTGTCTTTTCCATTGAGTAAAATAATATGCCCCCCTTCCAGGCCGTAATCCCGGTAAAGCCCGGCATAAAAGGCGGCATCCTGCCGGGATACAAAATTTTCCTGTGCCCGGTCCCCGGCGTCCTGAAGGCTTCCTCCAACAATCTGTTTTACTTTTCCGTTATGAATATCTATACAGGGCCTGAACCTCATACTTTCCTCCCGCTGTTCAATAAAACAGCTTTTCTTTTATTAAATGAAAAAATTTTTCATAGGAATAAAACCATAATTTTTCTCCATACTAATTTTAGAACACCTGAAAAAGTTCAAATAGAAAAGGAGAAAAATCATGAGAAATTTATCTAATTTACTGGCGGTTATTGTACTGGTAGCCATGATGGGCCTCTTAGTCGGCTGCGGCTGCGGAACAACCAACACCCCTGCTGAGGATGATATGGTAGGAAATACAAATGAGGAGGTTATCCCTCCCGCAGACAACACGGTGAATGAATCTCTTCCTCAAACCAGCGCAGAGCATATCACCAATACCGATTCTCCCTCCGGTTCCATCGTGGATGATAACGGTAATCTGATTGATGAAAATGGCACAAACCCAGCGAACAATGCAAATAACGTTAATACGACAGGCAACGTCAATAACACAGGCACTACAGATACCACAGGCAACACCGTAGGAAATGATGCTGCCAACACTGCCGGAAATCTGGTTGATGATGCAGGCAACGTGGTTGGCGACGTTATCGAAGATGCCGGTGACGCAGTTCGTGACGTGGGCCGGGGCGTAAGCAATATGACCAACGATATTGCCAGATAATTCAGGGCAAATCAGCAGGAGCTGCTGAAAGGGTTCAGCAGCTCTTTTTTAATTAAACATCTTTTTCTACCAGAGTTCCGTTCTGATATGCCTGGAGCAAATCTTCAAGCTGCTTAATGCTCTCCCTGATTTCCTCACCCTTATCGGTATCCGCCACGTTGATTCTCTTCTGCGCCGTTTCCACCAGAATGGAGTCGGAGAAAATATCGC
>JBNMJJ010000011.1:0-18059 GCA_050873745.1 Lachnospiraceae bacterium
CGCATCCAGATAGTTCTGCCTCTCCATCTCCTCCGAAAACTGGCACAGCTTTGCCCCGATTTCCCGCTGAAATCTGGTTTTTTCTTCCGGGTCCTTCAAATGAAAATCCTGTTCCAGTATCCGAACCTCAAACAGAAAGCTGTTCTCTGCCTGGTCAATCCGTTCCTGGAATTTTTCCGCTCCCAGATTTTTAATGAATTCATCCGGGTCCTTATAGGGCTTAAGGTCGATAATTCTCCCCGACAGCCCGTTCTCCCGCAGTATGCCCACGGCCCGCAAAGCCGCATTGGTCCCCGCACCGTCACTGTCATAGGCCAGAAGCACCTGCTCGGTATAACGCTTAAGAAGATTGGCCTGCCCCGCAGTAAAGGCCGTTCCCAGAGAGGCTACAGCCTGTCCGAATCCGGCCTGATGAAGGGCAATCACATCCATGTAGCCTTCACAGAGAATAATATTATTTTTTCTCGCCGTTCTGGCAAAATTCAGGCCGTACAGGTTACGACTTTTATCAAACACCGGAGTTTCCGGTGAGTTCAGATATTTGGGATTTCCCTCTCCCATCACCCGTCCCCCAAAACCGATGGCCCGGTGGTTCACGTCCATAATGGGAAAAATAACCCGGTTCCAGAATTTATCATGTAAGCCGTAACGTTCATCCGCCGTAGCAAGACCCGCCTGAATAATCTGCTCATCCCGGTAGCCTCTGCTTCTTAGGTACTGCACCAAATCATTGCTGGTTTTATTGGCAAAGCCCAGGCCGAACTTCTGCAGCGTCTCCTCCGATAACTGCCTGCCCGTAAGATAACGGTAGCCGATTTCTCCCTGCTTCGCCCGAAGCTGATAGTAGAAGTATTTAGCCGCTTCCTTATTTATCTCCAAAAGCACCGCCTTTTTGTCCGCCTCTTTTTTCGCCTGGGCGGAATATTCCACCTGGGGCAAATCCACTCCTGCCCTGTCCGCCAGCGCCTTCAACGCCTCCTGAAAGGTAAAATTCTCATAATTCATGAGAAAGCTGAAAACATTGCCTCCGGCCCCACAGCCAAAGCAATAATACATCTGCTTACCCGGAGATACAGAAAAAGAAGGGGATTTTTCATTATGAAAAGGACAAAGCCCGAAATAGCTCGCCCCCTTCCTCTGCAGCTTCACATATCCTGAAACAATATCCACTATATCATTTTTCGTTCTGATTTCTTCTACCAGTTCATCAGGATAATACATGAACCCCAGCTCCTCATTTCTCCTATTTTATCCTTCGTCCCTTGCCAATCTGCGGGGAGAATGCCCTCGCCAATCCACAGAGAGAATGCCCTTTCAGGGCATTCTCCGGTGTGAAGCTAGAACTTCTTGGCGAAACGCCCTCTGGCGTGAGCCTCTAGAAGTTCTCTTCACACGCTACCCGTGCCAGCACTTGGGAATATAAATCTCCTCATATTGGGCAATGGCGAAACGGTCCGTCATAGCCCCTACATAATCGCAGACCACCCTTTCCTTTTTCTCCCCGTCATACATCATCTGCTGATATTCCTGGGGTAAAAGGTGCAGCCGGTTGAGATAGTAATCATACAGGGTTTCCATCAGCTCCTCTGCCTTCTTTTCCTCGCCCTTGGCCTTGGGATTCATATAAACCCTCTCAAACATGAAACGTCTCAGCTTCATCATGGCTTCCCCCACTGGCTCCGACATGGAAATGGTATCTTTCCCAAAGCTGGTAGTCACGATGTCATGAATGAAATGGTCCAGCCTTTCTCCCGTAGTCTCACCGATAACGCTGCTGATTTCCGCCGGAATATCCGCTTCTGTCAGGATTCCTCCCCGGATGGCATCGTCCATGTCATGATGAATATAAGCAATTTTATCCGAAAGCCGCACAATCTGCCCCTCCAGCGTGGAGGGGCTTCCGCTGGTCTGGTGATTCAAAATTCCGTCCCGTACCTCCATGGTCAGGTTCAGGCCCTGGCCTCCCTTTTCCAGCCGGTCCACCGTCCTGACACTTTGCTGGTTGTGGCAAAAACCCAATGTACATACCCGGTTCAAGGCTCTTTCTCCCGCATGACCGAAGGGAGTATGCCCCAAATCATGACCCACAGCTATGGCCTCCACCAAATCCTCATTCAGCCTTAAGGCTTTGGCTATGGTTCTGGCATTCTGGCTGACCTCCAGAGTATGGGTCAGCCGGGTACGATAGTGGTCCCCTTCCGGGGACAGAAATACCTGCGTTTTATCCTTTAATCTGCGGAAAGCCTTGCTGTGCAGAATCCGGTCCCTGTCTCGCTGAAATACAGGACGAATATCACAGGGCTCCTCCTCTCTTAAGCGTCCCCTGGAATACATGCTTAAGGCCGCATAAGGGCTCAAATATTCTTTTTCCCATCGTTCCAGGCTTTCCCTAATTGACATAGCCGGTTCTCCTTTTGTAATCCCTAACCATTAAAAATAATGCTCTTCCCTTTATTAATTCTGTGTGAATCGGTTATTTCCTTCCTTATTTTTGAAAATTTTTTCTTTTTTCACGAAAAAACTTTATTCGTTTATAAAAAGGAAACAATCCAGGGAACGATAACTACCGTCAGGATTCCCGTTACCACAATGGCCAGAGAGCTCATGGCTGCCTGAATCTCCCCCAGTTCAATAGCCTTGGAGGTGCCTATAGCATGGGAGGCGCTGCCGATAGCAAGGCCCTGGGCTACCGGCTCAGTAATGCCAAAAAGACGAAGCAGGGTGGGGCCCACTACCGCTCCTGAGATTCCCGCCACCATAACGCCAATCACCGTAATTCCCTGTATTCCCCCGATTTCGGTAGTAACGCCCAAGGCGATTGCGGTGGTAATACTTTTGGGCAGCAAGGACAGAATCAACTGGTCCTCCACCCCAAAAAGCATCAAAATAGCGATAACCGTGGCTCCATGAGCCAGACAACCCAGAATGATGCTGATGATAATAGCCGCCAGATTTTTTTTCAAAACCTGAAGCTGCTTGTATAAGGGCACTGCCAGACAGACCGTTACAGGGGTCAGAAAATAGCTTAAATACTTCGCCCCATACTGATAGGTTTCATAAGAAATACCCGTAACCAACAAAAAAGTAATAATCAGGGTTACGGCAATCAAAAGGGGATTTAAAAAGACCTTCTTCCATTTTTTCTGGGCGGCAAAGCCGATTCCGTAGGCAGTCAGGCTTAAGGTCATGCCGAAAAACAGTGATTCATGTAACGCTTCATTGATATTCATGACTTATTTTCCTTTCCTGTTTTTTCGCCGGATAATGGCCTGTGCAGTCTTTCCCGTAATAAAAACGACAATAATAAAGGAAAGAAAGGCGGTCAGAAACAGGGCCGGAATTTTTCCCTTAATCAGGCTATAAGATTCCATAACCCGCACCGTAGACTCGATAAAGAACAGGGGCATAATCGACATGAGAAACTCAGCCGTATCTTCCACCTGCTCCAGTTTTACCACTCTGGTGGCCAACAGGGTAAACAGGATAATCAGCCCGTAAACGCTGGCAGGAACAGGCAGGGGAAGAAGTTGATATAAAATCTCTCCCACCAGACTTACTGCTATAATAAGCATAAGTTGAAAAATGTACTTCATTCTTTCTCTCATTTCCGCTGCAAAAGGCAGCTTATACTCTTGTTATCTTTCGTTTATTTCAGTCTTTTATTCTAACATAGTTAAAATTTTCCGTAAAGTGTGGTATACTAAAAAATATTCCTTAGTTTAATAAAAATAAACCGGTACAGCGTTCATCATATCTCTGTGCCAGGAAAGGAGAATGCCAAATGGGCAACAGCAAACAGGACAGACAGGGCTGGTATCCCCTGGATTTGTCCGCCATCGTCTATCCCACTCTCCAGCGGCGGGATTTTTCTTCCGTTTACCGTTTATCCGCCCTGCTGAAGGAGGATATTCAGCCGGATATTCTGCAAAAAGCCGTAGACATGGCTCTCCCCCGTTTTCCTACCTATAAAGTAGCCATGCGCAAGGGTCTGTTCTGGCGTTATCTGGAGCCAAACCACCGGCCCGGCCCTTTTGTCCGGGAGGATGTGCGTAACTTCTGTATGCCTATGCCCTTTAAGACCAATAACCGCTGGCTAATCCGTATCTACTACCATGAAAAGCGGGTTTCCCTGGAGGCCCATCACAGTCTGGGAGACGGTACAGGAGGCATGTACCTTCTGCATACCATTATCGCCTGCTATTTACGGCTTCTGGGACATGAGGTGGAAAACCAGTATTTTGTTCTGGACATTCATCAAAAACCGGACCCTCAGGAGCTGGAGGACGCCTATCTGCGTTATTCCAATGCCAAGGTCAGGCCCCCCCGTCCTATGGAGAAAGCCTATCGCATGAGGGGCACCAAGGAGCCCTTTTACACCTTCCATGTTGTGGACGGAATTATGAGCGTAAAGGCGGTTATGGAAGTGGCTGCAGGCTATCACTGCACCATTACCGAATATTTAAATTCCGTCTTATTATACGCATTATTACAGAAACAGAAGCAGGATAAGCCCTTCAAAGAAAAGCCAGTAAAAATTGCCATGCCCGTGAATTTACGGCGTTTTTTCCCTTCCAAAACCCTGCGTAATTTTATAACCATGATTTATCCTTCCGTAGACCCCCGGCTGGGAGAATACACCTTCGAGGAGATTATTAAGCAGGTTCATCATTATATGCGCTACTATATTAATGAGAAATTTCTGCGGGGGGACATCACCACCAACGCCGCCACCCAGCGCAATCCCGCTATCCGGGTGGTTCCTCTGTTTATCAAGGATTTCGTGGTAAAGACCTTTTACCGGAAGGTACAGGATAAGAATTCCTCTGCCGGCCTGACCAATATGGGAGCCATCAAGGTTCCTGAGGGTATGGCCCCCTTTATTGACCGTTTTGATATTTATATGGGAATTCCCTTTTCCTCCCGTACCAACTGCGCTATCATCAGTTTTCAGGATACCCTTACCGTCAACTTTGCAAGCTGCATCCACGAATCCGATGTGGAGCGTTATTTCTTCTGTAAGCTGGTGGAGGACGGCATCCCTGTAACCATAGAAAGCAACCGTGATTTTTAAACAGGTTTAAAATGAAAAGAAAGGAGAACGTGATGTCCTATTGTGTAAACTGTGGAGTAAAGCTGGAGCAGTCCCTGAAGGTCTGCCCCTTATGTCACACTCCGGTAATTAACCCTAACGACCCCCATATTCAGCTTGCCGGCTCTTCCCCTTCCGCCTTCCCCCAACAGCGGGGAGAAGTGGAGCTTGCCCGAAGGAAGGATGCGGGAATCTGGATAACCATCGTCCTGGCGGCTTCTGCCCTCACCTGCTTTATTCTGAACATGACTACTCTTCAGAGTATCCGCTGGTCATTTCCGGTAATCGGCGCCTGCCTTCTTTTATGGGTATTTTTCTGCCCCAAGATGCTGTATACCAGGCTGCCCTGGAGTCTGTGCCTGGGGTTGGATGCGGTCTGCATCCTGGGCTATGAGTATTTTTTAAGTACCCTTACCTCCGGCAGCCGCTGGTTTTATGAACTGGCGCTGCCTATTACGCTGCTTGCTGAAATTCTGGCAGTCGTTTACGTTCTGTTATACAAGCTGGTATCTCGTGCGGTTTTGGCTGCGGTTCTTTATTTTTTTATAGAAGCAGCCATTCTGAATCTGGGCATTGAGCTGTTAATCGACCGCTTCATGGGACTCCCCCTGAAGCCCGGCTGGTCGGCTATCGTATTCAGTGTCTGCACCGTTATTTCCATCGCTCTGACAGCCATCCTTTCCATAGCCAGACTTCGCAATACCGTAAGAAAACGCCTCCATTTCTAGAGGCGTTTTTCTTATTTGAGTTATGCTGTTCATGATACTGCACTCCGGCAGCCCAAATCCGGCTGAAGAACGGACTGTTTACTCTTTCTCCCGTTTTCTCTTCTGGTACTCCTCCATGATGATGTTGCCCTTGTCGGCAAACTTCTCTCCCATAGATAACAGATAAGGCAAAACTTCTCCGTCAAACTCCTTCTCTTCTCCAAATTCAAGCACTTCAAGGCAGTTGCGTACAACATTGATGATACAGTTGTCAAAATGCTCTGATTTGCAGCTTCGGCACTGTACCAAAAGATGAGCAATTCCATGCAGGGTATCAAACTCATCATAGCCTCCCCGAATATCGTACTTGGGCATATTTTTCTGTCCTTCAAACACATAGGTCACTTTATCACGCATACAATTAGCCGTACAGATTTTACTGTATCCAATCAGGCATCCGGCTCCTGCACATCCTCCGCAAACCTCAGCAGTTTTACAGATTTTTGCCAAATCATCCAAAACTTCCTGTCCGTCAAATTGTTCAAAAGTAATCGCCATAGTATCCTCCATTCTGTTCTCTTTTGTTTGTCTTAATCTCCGGGATGCCCGGCATATTTTTCCAACTATCCTCTGCTGTAAGCTCTGGAAGTTCTTTTCACGTTAATGCTACTGCACCAGGCGGCTTTTGTCAAGTCTTGACGGTAATCGGTTCAGGATTGCCCCCTCTCTGATTGCCTTGCTTTTATTAGGCCGTCTGGCTATACTTACATTTATATAACAATAAAGGAAGGAAACAATCGAATTAATGAAACGACTTTTTTTACTGGAAGACGATTTGAGCTTAATCAACGGACTGTCCTTTGCCGTAAAAAAGCAGGGATATGAAATAGAAATCGCCCGCACTACACTGGAAGCCCACCGCTTATGGGCCAATGGAAAGTACGATTTAGTCATTTTGGATGTATCCCTTCCCGACGGCTCCGGGTTTGATTTTTGCAGGAAAATCCGCCAGACTTCAAAGGTACCAATCCTGTTTCTTACTGCCGCTGATGAAGAAACAGATATTACTATGGGGCTTGATATTGGAGGCGACGATTACATGACAAAGCCCTTCAAATTGGCAATATTTTTATCAAGAATTAACGCATTGCTTCGCAGAAGTGAAAATTTTAACGCTCCTGCTGCCGAGTTAAACTCCAACGATATAAGCGTCCGGCTTCTGAAGGGTGAGGTATATAAAGCAGGGAAACTGCTCGACTTGACGGCCAGTGAATATAAGCTGCTATGCCTGTTCATGGAAAATCCGAATCAGATACTTTCCCCGGAACGGATTTTGGGCAAATTATGGGATTGCAGTGAACACTATATAGACAGCAATTCCCTTACCGTATATATTCGCAGGCTCCGTACAAAAATTGAGGATAATCCGAAAGAACCGAAACGGATTGTCACCATCCGCAGCATGGGTTATAAGTGGAATACGATGGATTGAGGTGCAGGATGAAACTGTTTGCAAACCGAAAAATCAAATCCCTCTTTATCAGCATCTTATGGTGCATATTAGCCGCAACACTTATTTCCGCTTTATTCGTTGTCTTAAAGGTTGAACATGCAGCGCTTTATATCCTAATGGTTTACCTGTTTATGAGCGCTGTCCTCTTGCTGCTGTGTTACAAATATTTTCAACAACAGCATAAAATCATGGAAAATGCTGTATTTCAGATTACAGAATATCTCTCCGGCAGCAAAGATGTTTCCATAGATTGTAATGATGAGGGCCAGCTATACAGGCTGTTCCATGAAGTAAATTCTTTAGTGACCATCTTAAACGCTCATGCCGAGCAGGAAAAAAGCGCTAAGAAATTTTTAAAAAATACCCTATCCGATATTTCACACCAGTTAAAGACACCTCTCGCCGCCCTTAATATTTACAACGGAATCATACAGGATGAAGCAAAGGAGCTTCCAACCATTCAGGAATTCAGCCTGCTTTGCGAACAGGAGCTGGACCGGATAGAAACCCTGGTACAAAATCTGTTGAAAATCACGAAACTGGATGCAGGTATGATTGTATTGGAAAAAACTTTGGAAAATGTGTCCGAGCTGGCAGAAAGCGTCAAAAAGCAGTTCCTTTTCCTGGCCCAGCAGGAGGAAAAAGACATTCGCTTATCGGGCGATGAAAGTATCACTTTTTTATGCGACCGCAACTGGATAACGGAAGCCATAAGTAACCTGGTTAAAAACGCCCTTGACCACACCGAAAAAGGTGACTTTATCCATATTGAATGGAGGACTTTTTCTTCTGTCGTTCAGATTGTCATAAAAGATAACGGCAGCGGCATATATCCGGAAGATTTACACCATATTTTCAAGAGATTTTATCGGAGCCATTTCTCTAAAGACACACTGGGTCTCGGGCTTGGCCTGCCGCTGGCGAAGGCCATTGTGGAAGCTCATAACGGCACCATTGAAGCGGACAGCACACCAGGCATGGGGACCACTTTCACAATAAATTTTTTCATTCCTACAAAATTGTAGGCTGATTGTAATACTGGTGTAGGAAATCTCTGCTATATTTCCATTATCAATACGAAAAAGAGGTGCATATACAATGAACTTATTAGAAGTCAATAATCTCTGTAAGACTTATGGCAGCAAAGAAACAACCGTCCATGCTCTGAAAAAAGTCAGTTTTTCCGTTCCCAAGGGGGAATTTGTGGCGATTGTGGGAGAATCGGGCTCTGGAAAGACCACCCTCTTAAATATGCTCGGTGCGCTGGATACGCCAACTTCCGGCAAAGTAATGATTTGCGGCAGAGATACGTTTTCCATGCCAGAAAAAGCACTTACTGTTTTTCGCCGCCGGAATATCGGCTTTATCTTTCAGGCATTCAACCTGATTCCAGAGCTGACGGTGGAGCAGAACATCATCTTTCCTGTTCTTTTGGACTATCAGAAGCCTGATAAAAAATATCTGGAAGAACTGCTGACGGTACTGAATCTGAAAGAGCGGCGCAGACACCTGCCCAGCCAGCTATCAGGCGGTCAACAGCAGCGGGTGGCAGTGGGACGGGCACTGATGACACGCCCCGCCCTGATTCTTGCGGACGAGCCCACAGGAAATCTGGATTCCCTGAACAGCAGAGAAGTCATTGCCCTTTTAAAAAAGGCTTCCCAACAATATGAACAGACCATCGTTATGATTACCCATAACCGCAGTATCGCACAGACTGCTGACAGGGTTTTAAATGTATCGGACGGTATACTGACCGATTTAGGGAGGTGTCGTGAATGAAAAGCTATCTCAGCCTTATCCCACTCTCTGCCAAAGTACACAAACGCCAAAACCGCATGACGCTTCTTTGTATTATTTTTGCCGTATTCTTGGTAACGGCTGTTTTCAGCATGGCAGAAATGGGCATCAGAATGGAGCAGGCAAGATTGCTGAATAAGCATGGAGGCCAGGCTCTTTATGGAATCAGAGACAGTGAAACGGTGCAGATGTTTTTTTCTGCCGCTGCATTCCTGTTTGTCCTTATCCTTGTTGCAGGAGTGCTGATGATTGCAGGCAGCATCAACAGCAATGTGGCGCAAAGAACCAGTTTTTTTGGAATGATGCGCTGTATCGGAATGAGTAAGGCACAAATCATCCGTTTTGTCAGACTGGAAGCTCTGAACTGGTGCAAAACTGCCATTCCCATAGGCGTAGCGCTTGGAATGGCGGCTACATGGGGACTATGTGCCGTCCTGCGTCTCGTCGTGGGAGAAGAATTTTCTGACATTCCTCTTTTTGGCATCAGCTTCATCGGTATTATCAGCGGTATGGTTGTGGGAATCGTTACGGTACTGATTGCCGCCAGTTCTCCGGCAAAACGGGCCTCAAAAGTATCTCCTGTTACAGCAGTTTCCCTCAATGCAGAAAATCAGAAAGCACTACGCCCTGTAACAACAGCACGCTTTCTGAACATAGAAATAGCCCTGGGTATTCATCATGCAGTATCGACAAAGAAAAACCTTATACTGATGACCGGTTCCTTTGCCCTCAGCATCATCCTTTTTTTGAGTTTTTCTGTTCTGATTGATTTTGTTGGCTGCCTGATGCCCCAATCCGCCAGTACCTCCGATATAGACATTTCAAGTGGAGACGGTTCCAATTCCATAGACCGTAAGCTGGCAGAGGTAATAAGCGGCATGGAAGGGGTAAAACGTGTTTATGGACGACGCAGCTATTTTGAAGTTCCCGCAGTGCTGAACAACGACACTGCCGCTTCCGGTACGATTGACCTTATTTCTTTTGATGATTTTGATTTAGCCTGTCTTGCAAAAGATAAGCTGTTAAAAAAAGGCAGTAATCTCTCAAAAGTATACGGAAACAGCAATTATGTTTTGGCAGCCTGGGACCCGAATAGTTCCTGGAAAATTGGCGATAAAATTCAGACAGGCGGTGAAGAACTGGAAATTGCAGGTTTATTGAACTATGATATATTCAGCAGTGACGGCCTTACCAATGGTAAGATAACGCTTATTACTTCCAGCCAGACTTTTACCCGCCTGACCAAAGTGACCAACTACTCGCTGTTAATGCTGCAAATGACAAAAGATGCCACCAATGAAAACATCGAAGCCATTCGCAACGCTGCAGGCAGTCAATACTCTTTTGCCGATAAAAGGGACCAGCATACTTCTGGCACATATATGGCATTCGTGTCCTGCGTGTACGGGTTTCTTGCCATTATTACTTTGGTTACCCTGTTAAATATCATCAACAGCATTTCCATGAGTGTATCTGCAAGAATAAAGCAATATGGAGCAATGCGGGCGGTGGGAATGGACCAGCATCAGCTAATAAAAATGATTGCCACCGAAGCCTTTACCTACGCTTTATCTGGCTGCATTATGGGTTGCGCGGTTGGTTTGCCGTTTAGCAGGCTACTGTACGACATTCTCATTACCAATCACTTCCCCTATGCAGTTTGGAGTTTACCCCTTACTTCATTGCTGATTATACTCTTGTTCGTCCTTGTCGCAGTGGCTGCTGCTATCTATGCACCCTCAAAACGGCTGCGGAATATGGCGATTACTGCAACGATTAGCGGGCTGTAATACTTCTTTATTGGGGGCTTGCTTCAAGGCAGGTACCCCAATAAAGAAGTATTGTTTCAATTGCCGCAGGACACTGCTATTCCCTAACAACTGAAATAGGCAGCCATTTTTCATAGCTGCCTACCCGCCAATGGAATATTTGGATTCGGGCATTACCCTCGCCTTCCTACGGTCTATAATTAAACTAGCACATACAAAACAAAACTTCAACCACTTTTTCAAAAAATTCGGTCATTATATACTTCAATCTCATCATACGCTTCACTTACCGAATATGAAATGCCTTTCCTTAAGCTCTGCCAACTGTTCCCTGTAGTGTACCTCGTGATACAGATAAACAGTTACATCCCCTTCTTCTCGTACTGGTACTTTTGAAGGGCATGTTAGTGTGATAAATAGCTTTTTTATGTTTCTGAACCTCGTGGCCACTGTCCGTAAGTCAGGGCGCAGGCGAATACCGGGGCCTTTCAATACAAAAGGCGGACTATCAGCTTACCGCCGATAGCCCTCCTTTTGTTGTCACATTCCACTTGCTGGCTGTCCAATCCGAGTGTTCCTCGATACTTCTCTCTACAACAAATAAACAAAGTACGCTCCATAGCAAACCAGCATGACGATTCCCCAGTTTCTTTTCAGCTTACCGGTTCGGCCAGCCAGCCAGAGCGAAACTCCCACCGCTACCGCAATCCAGCCGTCAATCATAAACTCCGGCTCAAAAGGAACAGGCGTAACCAGTGCGGTGGTGCCCAGGATGAAGAGAATATTAAAAATATTACTCCCCACAATATTTCCTATGGCTATATCTGCGTTCCCTTTAACGGCGGCGGTTGCAGAGGTTACCAGCTCCGGCAGGGAAGTTCCCAGGGCCACGATGGTAAGACCGATGAAACGCTCGCTCAGCCCTGCCATCTTTGCAATAGCAGTGGCGCTGTCTACGGTGACATCACTTCCCCAAACGATGACTACACCTCCAAGCAGAGCCGACAAAAGAAGCCCTCCTATTCCCTTCTCTTCTTCACTGCTTTCCGTCCTCCCTTTTTTGGCCATCATAAATAAATAACCCAAATAACTTAAAAACAATGCCCACAAAAGAAGCCCTTCCTTCCTGGTCACCAGATTCTCAGTACTGCCCATCATCAGCAAAACTATGCTAATCACAATCATATAGGGAATTTCCACCCTCAAAGTGGATTTCTGTATGGCCACCGACACGATTACGGCGGTTACCCCCAACACAATCAATACATTTAAAATATTGCTTCCCAGAACATTTCCTATGGCAATATCCGCATTATTTTTGAGGGCAGCGTTAATGCTTACTGCCGCCTCCGGCGCACTGGTCCCCATAGCCACAATGGTAAGTCCCACTACCAACTGCGGGATTCCCATCTTCCTGGCTATACCGGAGGTTCCGTCAACGAACCAGTCTGCTCCCTTTATTAGCATCAAAAAACCTACAACCAGCATCCCAAACTGAACAATAATCATTTGTATCCATCCTTTCCAACTTTCCTGTCACCCATTTTTCCGTACACAAATAAACCTATGGTCGATAGGCATAGTGCAGGCTTATTCTGAACTGTAACATTAAGTCAGAGAGATTCTTTTTTTACCGTCCTGATTCTGGATATAATGTGAAATCACACCTTCACTGCACCGGGCAGGAAGCTGCAGGATTCTATACATTTCCCGGCTTTCCAGAAAATGATAGGCTAAAAGAATTGCACACAAAAAAAGGGTCAACTCCTGAATTTCCCTTTTTTTATTGATTTGAACACTAAAATTTTCTCTGGAAGAATTCTTCCTGTTCCCAATCATCTGCAAAGTACAGGGCTCTCCCAAAGGACTCTCTGTTCCCCCAGAATCTCTGAAGGCAACATCGGAAAACTGTATATAGCTTAAGCAGGAATCTGACTGGACAGCTTCCAGAAACATTCCCGAAAACAGAATTACAATAGCAATAAAACAACAGAACGGCCGACTGCATTCCTTCTTCATTACGTTCTCCATCTCCTGGCTGTATTTTAAGGAAAATATAACACAGCAGGATGGAAAAATCCAGTTTAATTTATCGCATAATGTCAAAGCAAAGTGAAATTTGTTTTCCTTTTCTAATACAGCCCGTTGCAGTGTATTTCATCAAATAAGGTAATGATATGGATTGCACACGGATAAAATAACAAATTTCTTATGAAAATAATTATATTATTTCCAATATTATCCTGCAAGTGCTACAATAAGAGCAAATAAATTTGGAGGAGATATTTTTGGAACAGAATCAGAAAAAATATAAAAAGCTTTTTTTATCTGCCTTTCAACTTAGCGCCTGCACGTTTGGCGGCGGTTTTGTGATTATTCCGCTGATGAGAAAAAAATTTGTAGAAAAGCTGCATTGGATAGACGAACAGGAAATGCTGGATTTAACAGCTATTGCCCAATCCTCTCCCGGTGCGATTGCGGTAAACGCTTCTATTCTTGTAGGGTATCGTGTGGCAGGAAAACTCGGTGCATTAATAACCGTATTGGGAACCGTATTGCCGCCCTTAATCATCATATCTGTGATTTCGTTTTTTTACCAGGCTTTTCGGGATAATATCATTGTTAATATGGCTATGACCGGCATGCTGGCGGGGGTTGCCGCCGTAATTTGCGATGTGGTGCTTACCCTGGGAAAGACGGTTTTTACGCAAAAGAGGCTTCTTCCCATTGTAGTATTACTGGTATCGTTCATCGCCGCCCGATTCTTTGAAGTAAATATTATTTTGATTATTCTTGCCTGCGGTATCGTGGGTGCAGCAGACACTCTTTATCAGGAAAGAAAGGGGTGCAAAAAGTGATTTATCTTGAACTGTTATGGAGTTTTTTTCAAATCGGCCTGTTCAGTATCGGGGGAGGCTATGCAGCAATGCCATTAATCCAGAATCAGGTGGTTGACACTCACTCCTGGCTGACCATGACACAGTTTGCGGACATTATGACGATTGCCGAAATGACGCCCGGCCCTATTGCCATCAATTCAGCTACCTTCGTAGGCATTCAGGTTGCCGGACTGCCCGGGGCAATTATTGCCACCGTCGGATGCGTACTTCCCTCCTGCGTAATCGTTATGGCACTGGCTTATGTCTACTACCGCTTCCGGGGCCTGACTCTGGTACAGGGAATACTGGCAGGATTACGTCCTGCGGTCATCGCCATGATTGCATCGGCAGCTATTTCTTTACTTATCCTGTCTTTTTATGGACAGAGTACCCTGCCCTCTGATTTAAGCAGTGTCAATTTCATCTCCTTATTCATTTTTACAGCCAGTTTTCTGATTTTACGCAAATGGAAAATAAATCCCATCTATGTGATGCTGGGAGCCGGAATAGTAGGAATACTATGCTATTCTATATTTTAAGTATCCGGGTAGACAACTGCAAAAACTCCTGAGGCGTCATAGCCCCATCCGCTTCGTTAAAGGCCACATGACCGTTGATGCCGATACCTCCAAAACAAATATCCACTCTCCCAGCCGCTCAATCACTTCCCGAATATGCCCCAGATTCTCCGGGTCGGGGAAAATTCCACCGCCATTTCCCGGGCTAATTCCCGAAAAACAGCAGAATTATCTTCCATAATAATCAGCGGAATTTTGGGCCCCTTCAACAACTCTTCTCTGCCGAAATGGTAATACTCGTGATACATCCTTTTCCCTGTCTCATGCCTTAAGCATGGCAAATGCACTTCAAAATCACCAGCGCAGCGGCCCCCACCGCTCCGTCCGTTATCTGGCAGTCCAAAACCTCCACCGTTCCCAGGTAATAATTATCCCTGGTAAAATCCAACTGCTTATGCAGCATTTCCAAAATATCCCTGCGGATAGCTTCGTGGTTAAACATTCTTCCATGCAAAAACAGCTTTTCCGGGTTCATCAAAACCGCAATATTCAGCGTCGAAATGCAGATATACCTTAACCCCTGGGCCACCAGACGCCTTATTGCCGGGTCGCCTATGGCATAAGCCATAGCCACATAATCAATATTCAGTTCTTCCTCCGATTTAACGAAACTATGTAGCAGCGACGACTCATCATAACGATAAATCATCCTTGCTCCCTCCACAAAGGCTGCCTCCGTGCCCACCGTCTGCAGGCAGCCTCTCTTTCCGCATTCACAGCGTTTCCCATCGGGTACGGCTATGGTATGGGATATTTCTCCTGAGCCATAGGTATGTCCGATATAAAGCTCATCATCTACCATATTGGCGCAGAACATTCCCTGTCCAATATGGTATAAGGCAAAGCTGGAAGGCGCATTTTGAGGCGAATGCAGATACTGGGTCACCGCCATGCAGCGCACATTATTTTCAAAAACCACAGGACAGCTAAAGGCCCTGGCAATTTCCCTTCCGTCAAAACTCTCCCATAACTTCCTGCTGCTGATTAGCCGCCGTCCATTATGGTCTATATGTCCAGGAACCGCTACGCCGATTCCAATTATCTTTTCTTCCGAAAACGGTAACGAAGAGATACACTTCCCCACTTCTTCTATTATCCTGCTATTAATATTTTCTCCGATTTCCCTGGTATGTTCAATACAGTCAGAATACAGGATGGCTCCATGTAAATCGGTGGCACAGACGGTCAGCGTCGCTATCGTAAACTCCACCCCGATAACGCAGCCATATTCCGCATTAATATCCAGGGCAATACGGTTTCTTCCGATGGTGCCTTTATCCGCTTCCACCAGACCTGCCTCAACCACAATCCCCTCCGCTACCATAGCGGCTACGGTGGTGGTAACCGTAGCAGGGGTAATTCCCGTTATATCACTTATATCCTTACGGGAAAACCCAGGGTTTCGGTAAATACATTCCAGAATTCTATCCCGATTGGAATTTTTAATTACTTTTGACTTATACATGATGTTTTTCTCCCTGAGAGACTACCGCAAAGAAAATCCCGTATATTTTGTTGCCACTTCAATAATGCGGTAGACGTCCAGAAGCGGCTGGAATTTTCTCTCTTTTTCTCTGATATACTGGCAAAATTCTCTGAAACGTAAATCTGCACCGGTCTTATCTCCCGTACACAGGCTTGCCAGCGAACGGGCAAGCAAAATACTGTAGCCGGCGTGGAATTCTATCTGCTCCCACCCTGCTTTATACCGGCAGTCTTTATCCCGAATCGTATCCAGACCCGCCAAAAATTTCTCCGCAGTCTCTTCTATATTTAAAAACTGCTTTTCCTTTTTGGGCTGAAGCCTTGGACCCTGTCCGTTAAAATAATCCATATCACTCCACTGCGACAGCCGCTCCAAATACTGTGCAACCGCCCTGCCCCCTTTTCCATAAGCCGCAGAAAAATAAGCTTCTTTCATCTCTTCATAGGAAATCCCCTCATTCAGCAAAGCCTGTCCCATGACATAGTTGGGAAAACCGGTAGGAAGCGTTGCCCTTAGTTCCTGGCAGCTTAGGTATCCATTGGCTCCCAATGCTTTCAGGGAATGGACGTCCTCATAAATCAACCGGGCGATTTTCATATAGCCAAAGTCCCCGTAATGGGCCCTTCCCAGCGGATAATCATAAAAGAAACAATCCCCCCCAAAAATCTCCTTCCAGTAAAAATAGTGGGTCAGATTTTCTTCCAGAGAAGAAGGCAGTTCAAACCGGTTCCTCTGATAAGGCTTAATCTTCGTCGGCATCACCTTTCGGGGATAGGTTTCTTCAAAGGTTCTGCTGATGGGGGCAAACATCAGGCAGAAACGCCGGGGATGCTCTATCCTTGCCTTAAGGGGTGCGTAAAGCAGCTCCTGATATAATAAAAACACGATAACGACATTCAGCTTTTCTTCCGTCAGCCTGCGGTCAATTTCGTTTAATATTTCCACATATTGGTCCGCCAGCGTGGTCTGTACGCATTCGCTGCATTCACACACATTATTAGGTTCATCCGCCAGCCAGAAATGGATATAGTCCGCACTCTTATGCTCTTTTGCATAAGAAACCACAAGCTGGACAAGGCGTTTTTTGGCTTCCGGGTTTGCGTAGCACAAATTGGTATTGGCGGGAACCCCTCTCCACAGCCCTCTTTTCCCTCCCACCTGGGCCAGAAGGGCCTTCCTTTCCTCACCGACCTCCTCGTCCATCCTGTACCATCCTGTACCGGAAAATCCTATTGCTTCAGCGGTCCAACCGTGTCCCACCCGGTGTTCCAGGATTCCCCGCCGGGATATGGCCTCACTCACCCGCCTTTCCATCTCGTCAAGCTGGGCTCTGGATTTCTTCTTTCCCGGCAGCAGCGGATTGAACATATGGTTATACCACCGTTCAAAAAAAACATCCGGCTTCTTAAACTGCAGAAAAAAAGTGTTATAACCATTCTTAGGCATCCAGTCAATAAAATCAAGGACATTCCTCAGAGAGTCAGCCCCTTCTATACATACCCCTCTATGATAGAAGTCCGCCCTGTGCTGCCCTTTCCTGCACAGCGGCTCCTTATGTATAATGTGGGAAGGAACATAAGTCCCTCCTTTTCCCGGTCGAAAAAAAACGAAGCCCAAATCACGAAGATAACTGTACACTCCCAGCAAAACGCTGCGGCTTTTGTTTCCCACAATAACACCGGACTCTCTGGTAAATTCGTAGGAATAAGCATCCTTTGGGCAAAGCCCGGCATCCGAATCCTCCTGCCCCAGTTCAGCGTCGATTTCCAGGCTCACCAGATAGCTTTCCTCCTTCTCCGATTGATTACCAAACACAGGAAGCAAGCCGAGATACGAAGTTAATTCTTTTCCTGCAAAAGCAAGGACGTCGTCATGTTCTTCCGTAAACAATACTACTACATTCATGAACATTCTCCTTTTACGGGTAATTACAGAGTCAGTATAAATCTATTCTGTTATTTTTATATTTTATAATTAAATATGCATAAGGTCAACCAGATTTCCATCTATAATATTAGATAAAATATTTTGTTTTATTTACAATATTATTCACCAACTATCTAAATTCAACTTTTTCTTTATTGAAACCATGTAGTCAACCTGCTATAATTTTATCAAACAAATAGCAGTTATTTAAAAATTAATTAAATTATATCTTATAATTATTTGATTGCCAAAAATGCTGCCTGGCAACATCATCGAAAGGAGATTTAGTTTTTTTATGCAAAAGAAGAAGAA
>JBNMJJ010000012.1:0-16721 GCA_050873745.1 Lachnospiraceae bacterium
AAAAAAATAAAAGATATTTTGAACTTTGATGTTACCAAAAGGGGATATACATTGAATACAGTGATTTGGTCAAGAGGAGTTCAAATGGGCGGTTGTGGAATAGTATTTTCCAGGGCTGTAACTGGAATGGATTTGTCAAAAGTCTCAGATGAAGATATTATTAGAGCAATTTATGCGGAGAGTTCAAAACTAACAGATACTCCACCATATAGTAATTCTAAAAGAATAAATGCAGTGGATGGTGGGAAATATGGAATTACAGACAAATATCTTTATTATTTTTCAACAAACGGCAGCAACGTACAGGCTGGAGTTTATAACAGATTAACAAATACTGAATTAAATGAAGCATTAAAACTATTTAAAGAGGTTGGGTAGAGCCAGAAAAAATGCAGCCTTGGAATATAGGAGGAATTTAAGTAAGTGATTAATAAAGGACTTATTTTTTCCATCGTGATAATCAGCATTATACTGTGTGCTTGTACAAATGCAAAGGATGAAGATATACCCTTACAGAAAACGGTAGAAACTGATGAGTTCTATAGTGATATGGATATAGAAGAATCTACTTCCATTCATACAAATGATGCTTCTGAAAAAGAAAGAGGCGGTGAATCACACTCCATTAGAGATACTCTGACAGACTTCCCTCATACGGATGCCGTTGAATATAATCTTGATAATAATCAGGTTATCATAAATGGCATTCCATTTACAGTCGAAGCGGATGGAGTAGATTATTCAGGCGGATATTTAGCCTACTACATAGCCAATGACACTATAGAAAAAATAATGGCAGCTATAAATAATAAAGATTTGTCAAAAAAATACTGGAGAGAATCTTTTTCACCTGAATTGATAGCTAAGGCAGAAAAGTCTTCCTCTTTAGAAGATTTTGTAGATAACGATGGGAAGATTCTAAATTATTATATTTTGGATGGCAATTTCTATGCTAACTCTTATGAAGCAGAAGTGCCCATTGTTATTGAATACAGTATTTATGGAGAAATATATAACACTATTTTATTCATTCGTGAGGGACTGTCATCTGAAAACAGTGAAATTATGGATATATGGTATGTGGATAGCCTTGATGCGTATAAGCCTGACTAATACTTTATTTTTTAATATGCAGCAACATTGATTAAAGGATACAAGAAAGTGATAAACATGAAAAATACAACATTAGCTAATCAGGAAAATAACAAAGATAATGATGTAACGCCTGTTTTAAATAATCCAGCGGGTCCTTCCGGCACTCCAGAAAATCCTGCATCATCCTCCGGCTCCTTCATTTTAAAAGTTGGAAATCGTGGCCCAGCGGTTACCGAACTGCAAAAGAATTTAACTGAATTGGGCTATGACACTAAAGGTATAGACGGGATTTTTGGTACAGGAACAAAAAATGCTGTTCTTGCCTTTCAGAAGGCTTATAGTCTCAGTCCGGATGGTATAGTCGGAAATGCTACCAAAAATGCTATCATGAGCGCACTGACAAACACCAAAACCTCTCCAATGGCTGAAACCAAATATCAGAGTATACAAAACGGTAAAATAATGATTTTACCCAGGCCCGGCGACGAAATAGAAGTTTCCTTAGGTATCGATACAACTAATCAGAAAGCTAAGGTATCCCGTATCAATGCCTGGTCAATAGAATATTCTATTGCAGGCTGCAGACAGAAATTCCCCAATGCGCTATGTACGAAGAGATTAAACAGCGCTTTGGATAATTACAGTTATAATGTAGGAAAAAAAGAACTTCTTCTGTTTTCCATTAATCAACTTCAGTGCTTTGCAGGAGCAATGATAGATGGCTTTGCCGAAATAGGCAATGTGGTAGAAATCACCCTGGACAACGGCGTACAATTTCCTTTTCTTATCCTGGACACAAAGTCACAAAAGCACAGAAGCAGCGAACTACGGGCAAACAGCAGTCCAGGCGCACCCCAATGCCAAAATCAATATGGGCATGGATATATGTTAAATGGAGGAAAAACCGTACAATTAAGTATATGCGAGTTTATCGTTTCAGAGTCTAATGGTGCAGGCAGTGCAACAAGGTATACTAACGGTGAATTTTTAAAGTCCAGATACGTTACCCGGGCTAAAATCATCGGACATGCCACCATATTTCCTTAGAACATGAGAACGAACCAGAGAATCAAAGAGAGGTTTAAACATGAAAAAATACATCATGCACCACGCTTTCCCACAAATAGGAATCGCCTTTTTGCTTCAGGCCATAAAGCAGATAGGGTGCGTAGGCGTAGCGGCCTTGCTCAGTTGGCTGATTGATTCCGCACAGTTGGGAATCCAGCTAAACGACACCTCAATCCTGTGGAATTGCTTCAGTGCAACCGTCTTATATGCAGTTATTTTAGGTATAATAACCTACCTGACCGAAAGAGCAAAAGCCGGATTCCTTTATAAAATGCAATGCAGACTCAGACAGGAAATCATGGAGGCTTACATCACAGGAGGAAGGGACAATCATTATCAGGGAAACAGTGCAAAGGAAATCAATCTTTTAAATCAGAGTATGCAGCTTCTGGAAGAAAATTATCTGAAAAACATCCTGGGCATATGGGAAGGAATCTGCGGCGTAGTTTTTGCCACGGCTTTACTTCTTATGATGAACATACCCATTGCCCTGATTTCCATCCTGTTTATGACCATTCCCAGCCTTCTTCCTAAACTTTTCTCCAAAGCTTTGGCCAAAAGACAGGGGACAGTAACCAAAGCATGTGAAGAATATAACATAGAAATCAAAGATACTCTCCAGGGAATGGAAGTAATCAAAAATTACGAAGCAGGGGATTATTTTAAGGAAAAAGACCGGGTATCGGCACAGAATATGGAAGGCCAGAAGAAAGCCATGATGGAACTGATGGCAGTGGTTCTGGGAATGGCCAATATGTCTTCTCTGACGGTACAGTTTTTCATCATGAGTATTGCGGGATTTTTTGCCATAAAGGGTTATGTAACTCTGGGAAGTATGATTGCAGTAACCCAATTAACCGGTCAGGTTATTGCTCCTGCTTTTGCTCTGGCAGCAAATTTGGGAAAATTCCATGCTACGAAGCCAATCATTGAGGAAATACAGAATCTGTTGGCCTCAAAAGAAGCCAATCTGCTTGAAACCAGCGCAAAACAGGTGTTTTCTTCCCAAATAGAGCTTCAGAATATGGATTTCCAATACGAGGAAAAGAAAATCCTCAATCAGGTAAATTTAACGATAGAGAAGGGTAAAAAATATGCCGTTTCCGGAAAAAGCGGAAGCGGAAAGAGTACAATACTTAAACTGATTGCAGGGTATTTTCCTCCCACAGCCGGAAAAATACTGACGGATGGCAAAGAAGGCTCTCCTGAAAATCTTGTCTTTATCAATCAGGATGTTTTTCTTTTCGACACTACTGTAGAAGACAACATTAAAATGGGCGGAAACTACACCGGCAAAGAAGTGGAGGAGGTTCTGGAAAAAGTAGGCTTAGCGGATTTAATTCGCTCTCTTCCTCAGGGAATCAAGACCCCTGTAGAGGAAAACGGAAAGCGGTTTTCCGGGGGCGAAAAGCAGAGAATCTCTATTGCCAGAGCTCTTCTTCACCAGAAGGATTTATTCCTGGTGGATGAGGCTACCTCGGCTCTGGATTATGAGAATGCCGAAAAAATCGAAGAGCTGCTGACCTCCTTAGAAGGGGTAACCTGTATCTGCGTCACCCACCGCCTGGATGAAAATATTCTTGGAAAATACGACTCCTTACTGGTTATGGAGGAAGGAAAAATTACCGACAAGGTAAGCTCTCCAAACAACATAGCGGCCCTATTGAAAAATAATTCCTTAGCAGCTAAAGCTGTAGGTTGAATTTCTCCAAAGCAAAACGCTGAACCAACTGTAATAGAACCTCTTTTTTCAGCAGGGCTGCCATAGGGGACAAAGCCTTCAGAATCTGAAGGCTTTCTTCCTCTTTTCTCAAATAATAGAGCAGTTTTGCCTTAATAAAAAGGGTTTCCAGTAAAAGAATATTTTCGCCTTCTTTTTGACTCATTTCTTCCAGCAGAAGAAGATGCTGCCAGGCTTCCTCAAACCGCTTGTCAGCCTCCAGATATTCTACCAGATTAAACAGCACATTGGCTTTTAAAATACTGTGCTTTTTCAGCTTGCTATTGCTTCTGCAAAGAACCTGATACAACTGGCTGTTCAACGAAATGGCATCCTTAAGGCATCCCATTTTATTGTATACAACAGACATCACATTCAATACGTTCGTTTCTATGGGCGTAAGCAGGGTATTCGTAAAATTTTCATAGTTAAAGGCCGGTTTGGTCTGGGATAAGCTCTCCTGCAGGTAGTCCAGAATATCCGAAAGCTCTCCGCCCTCATAAAGGCCCAGGGCTGCCCGCAGAAAAAGAACGTACTGCTTCTGGAAGGGCGGAAGGCTCTCTTGTTCCATCTCAGCGATAAAGCTATGGGTCGCTGAATAATTTCCGGCAGAAAAAAGCTCCATGATTTCATCCATTTTTTCATCAAATTTCTGCTGCTGGTCATTTTCATAATAAATATTGCATATCTGATAAAGGCTGGTGCCCAGCCTTTGCAGCAATCTCTCCAGAGTCTGGCTGGAAGGCATCTGTATCCCATTTTCAATTCTTGATAATGAAACGGAAGAACATATTCCCTCTGCCAGCTCCTCCTGGGTTAATTTTTTTGCTTTCCTCAGTTCACGGATTACATCCCCTAATGTCTCTGTCATATAATAATCTCCTCTTTTGAAACCTGGGCCGCCGCTATTTTTACTTCTTAAAATACTCCACGACCTTCTTTACCGCCGTAATCACATCCTCCACATCCCGGTCCGTCATCCCATAGTAAAGAGGGAGACTCAGTATTTCCTCATACAGCTTTTCCGCTTTCGGACAAAGCCCTTTTTCGTAGCCCAGTCTTTGATAATAAGGAAAATAATAGGTGGGAATATAATGTACGTTGCACATAATATTCTCCGCCGCCAGAGCATCAAAAAATTCCTTCCGGTTTATCCTAAGGGTTTCCAGGCGAAGTCTCAGAATGTATAAGTGTCTGGTGGTATCTGACTCCGGAATCTCCTCCTGCACCCGAAGCTGGGGTATGGCAGCAAAAGCCTCATTATATCTGGCTACAATTTCCTTCCGTCTGGCAGAAAACATGGGAAGTTTGTCCAACTGACTGATGATAAGCCCAGCCTGAATATCCGTCATCCGATAGTTATAACCAAGGGAAATCTGCTCATAATACCAGCCGCCGTGAGGCTCTTCCTCCATCAGCTCCCGTTCCCTGGTTATGCCATGAGCCCGGCCCAGCAGCAGCTTTTGATAATATTCTTCATTATTGGTCAGCACCGCTCCCCCTTCTCCTCCGGTAACGGTTTTTACCGGATGAAAACTGAAAGTAGTCATATCCGCAATCGAGCCGTTGGGCCTTCCTTTGTACTTTGTGCCGATTACATGAGCGCCGTCTTCAATTAAGACGAGATTGTTTGTCCGGCAATGCTCAAGAAGCTCATCCAGCTCCACTGACTGTCCGGTAAAGTCCACCGCCACTACCGCTTTTGTCTTTGATGTGGTGACTGCCTTCACTGCTTCGGGATTAATATTATAGGTATGGTCATGAATATCCGCAAATACCGGCCTGGCCCCACAGTAAAGAGCACAGTTTGCGCTGGCGGCAAAGGTAATGGGTGTGGTGATTACCTCATCCTGCGGCTTTACCCCTGCTGCCATACAGGCCAGATGAAGGGCTGCCGTCCCGTTACTGCACACCACTGCATATCTGGCTCCCGTTATGTCACAGAGTTTCTTTTCCAACTCAGTGATTTTGGGGCCGCAGGTCAGGTAATCGCTTCTTAACACATCCACTACCGCCTGAATGTCCGCCTCATCAATATACTGATGCCCATAATATAATTTCGTTTCTCTGACGGGTGTTCCGCCCATAATTGCCGGTTTATTCATCCTATCCCTCCATAATGCTGAGAACGAACTTCTTCTCACGCTATCCATTTAAGACAAGCCCGAAAGCCCTATGGGCTTCCGAGCCTGTAATGTCTACTTCTCCAGTTCTACTGTCTTTAACAGTTCCCGAATCTCTTCCACAGTCAGCCACTCAGTATTGTTGCCGGAGCTGTAAGAAAAGCCCTCTGAAACCTTTTTGCCGCTGGTATCCGGCTTCTGCTTGTCATTCCACACCATCTGCGGATAAACGATAAAATGCTTATCATATTCATAGGTAGTCATGGAATCCTCCACGGTTACCATAATCTCGTGCAACTTTTCCCCCTCCCGAATGCCTACCTCGGGCATCTCACAGCCGGGAAGCATAGCCTCGGCCAAATCCGTAATCTTAAAGGAGGGAATCTTACTGATAAAGGTCTCCCCACCGGTAGCCTCTTCCAAAGCCTTAATGACCAGCTCCACCCCTTGAGTCAGGCTAATCCAGAAGCGGGTCATGCGATAGTCCGTAATAGGAAGACTGCTGCCCCCCTCCTGAATAATCTTATGGAAAAAGGGAATTACAGAGCCTCTGCTGCCTGCTACGTTTCCATAACGGACGATGGAAAAATTAATCTCTCTGGTTCCTGCATAAGCGTTGGCTGCAATAAACAGCTTATCGCTTACCAGCTTGGTTCCGCCGTAAAGATTTACCGGATTTACCGCCTTATCGGTGGACAAAGCCACTACCTTCTTTACTGACAGGCTGTCCAGAGCAGCTTCGATTACATTCTGAGCCCCCTGAATATTCGTCTTAATGGCTTCATTGGGGTTGTATTCACAGGCAGGAACCTGCTTCATTGCAGCCGCATGGATAACATAATCCACACCCACCAACGCTCTTTTCATCCTTTCTAAGTCTCTCACATCACCGATGAAAAACCTCAGCTTCCTGGCATGGTCTTTGAACTCATTGGCCATCATCCACTGCTTAAATTCATCCCTGGAATAAATAATAATCTTTTTGGGATTGTAATGCTCCAGCACATATTTGGTAAAACATTTTCCAAAAGAGCCGGTGCCTCCTGTTACTAAAATTGTCTTGTTATTTAACATGATTTCCTCTCATTCTGAAGCTGCTTAAGTACTTCTGTCTTTAATATCTTCGATATTATCTTGTACAGATACCCTGTAGATTATAGCATAACCACTCAATTTTAGATAGAGATATTCCTTAAAATACCTTTATATTTTTTAATGGAAATATACCATTCTTATCGTAAAAAACCGTTTATTCCGCACTTCAGGCAAATTCATAGCTATGTAATGCCTAAATCTTGAAGTACTAATTTACCCGAATCTGCGCATTTTGATATTTCTTGCCAATAGGTTGGAACCAAATCAAACGCATAGTACTGTCTATATGGTGTCATGAAAGAATTGGAATCAATTAAAAATTTTTCTACCATTCCACACCTCCAAGACGCTGAGCCACCTCTGAAAATGTCTTCCGGCTGGTATTCGTCAAACGATATGCTTCTGTATAAGTAGTCCTTCCCATATTAATACTTTCGCACAACGCTCTTATAAGACTTCCATCTAAACGAGACCCGATTGTATTATAATAATTACCGCCATTGGTTTGTTTATTTTCTTTCATCTGCCTGTAATTTTCGATTGCAGTTTGTACTACCTGATTATATATATTCTGCTCTATCTTCTTGCAATCAATGGCTTTTCTTGCTACAACAACCTCTCCACACCGAAAATATTTTGCCAATTCTGTAATTTTGTTGAATATATTCCCACTGTATACATCCCATTGGCTTAAAAATACCTTCTTCGGCACCATTAATTCCCCAGCTACAGCATTACAAATCACTTCTATTTCACTTACACCAGCTATTCGGCTTCGTCTGTCATTAAACAAATCATCTCTACCTAACCAGATATGAGCCACTTCATGCAAGATAGAGAATAATTTGGCGCCATTAGAATCTGTTGCATTGATGAAGATAAGCGGAGCCCAATCATCCACCATTGTAAATGCTCTAAATTCATCCACGTTCAATGCACGATGAGTATTCTTACCAACAATACCACTCATCATTACAACAACACCACAGACCTCCAGCTGTCTTCTGATATAACCAAAGGCTTCTCTTGTATCTTTACTTCTCTCATACCAGGTATCATCCAGCTCTAAATCCTTTCGTATTCTATCAACAATAGTACCTATCTCCTTAATTCCTCTCATACAGCCAACAATCGACAGCTTATCAAAGCCTAATTCTTGTCTGTAAGTTTTCATCCAATCCTGAATATTCTCCATCTCATGAATGGTATCGACTAAATTGCGGCTTGGGTTAGCCAGTTGAATACTATCAACAGTACGATACTCTAATAAATCAATTTGTTCTACTGGCGGATTTTGCAGAAAAAAATATCCCAGTGGAATATTCGTTTTTTTACGAGCCTTTGAAAAAATCTCTGTAAATAATTAATGTAGCAAAAGGTCTTCTATGATAAAATTTAACTATCAAAGGAGGCCTTTTATTATGGCAAACAAAAAGAGAAACGTGTATAAACCGAAACCGATGACAGAAGGAAAAAGAAACCTTATTCAGGGACTTTTGCAGGAATACGATATTGAATCGGCAGAAGACATTCAGGATGCCCTCAAGGACCTGTTGTCCGGCACCATACAGGGAATGCTGAAATCTGAAATGAATGAACATCTCGGCTATGACAAATACGAACGCTCGGAAGAATCCAACTACCGCAATGGCACAAAGCCAAAATCTGTCCGCAGCAAATATGGCGAGTTTGAAGTAGACGTACCTCAAGACAGACAGAGTACTTTTGAGCCTAAGGTCGTCCCAAAGCGGAAAAAAGATATTTCAGGAATTGAAGACAAGATTATTTCAATGTATGCAAAAGGAATGACGACCACTCAGATATCGGAGATGGTAGAGGATATCTACGGTTTTGAAATCAGCGAGAGAATGGTCTCAGATATTACCGACAAACTGCTCCCACAGATTGAGGAATGGCAGAACCGACCGCTTTCGGATGTATATCCCATTGTGTTTATTGATGCCATCCATTTTTCAGTGCGGGATGACGGCATTATCCGAAAACTGGCAGCTTATGTCGTTCTTGGTATCAATGAAGACGGATATAAGGAAGTCCTGACGATTGAGGTTGGGGAAAACGAAAGTAGTAAGTACTGGCTTAGTGTCCTGAACAGTCTGAAAAACCGTGGAGTATCCGATATACTTATTTTGTGTTCGGATGGACTTACAGGATTAAAGGAAGCTATCCAGACAGCATTCCCTGTCACAGAACACCAGCGCTGTATCGTACATATGGTAAGGAATACTCTGAAATATGTTGCGAATAAAGATATGAAAGCCTTTGCAAAAGACTGAAAGACCATTTACACCGCCCCGGATGAAGAGTCTGCCAGAAGCCGTCTGGAGGATGTGAGCGAAAAATGGGACTCCCAATACCCCAACGCTATGAACCGCTGGTGCGAGAACTGGGATGTCATTACCCCTATCTTTAAGTTTTCATCAGAAGTCAGGAGAGCATTTTACACCACAAATGCGATTGAGAGCCTGAATTCATCCTACCGGCGTCTGAACCGCCAGAGGAGCGTGTTCCCATCCCCACAGTCTCTGCTCAAGGCACTGTATCTAGCAACCTTCGAGGCAACAAAGAAATGGACAATGCCAATAAGAAACTGGAGAAAAGTAAGGGGTGAATTATCTATCATGTTCCCAGACAGACTATCAGATTAAGGTAAATTTAACATTCGTTATTGACAGAATGTAGTACCGGAATTATAGTAAAGAAGGACGGAAAACCTACACGGTCGTCCGCCTTTTTAAATAATTATCATAGAAGAACTGAATTTACAGAGAAAATTTCAAACCCTCTTTTTTACTAAAATCTTCTATTTGATTGAAAGTCGGTGTTTTAGTACCATCAAGCCACTTGGTTATATTATTCTCCAATTTATCATCAAGTTTTTCTTCCTGTGTCTGGCTTAAAGCCCACTTAATTATTTCAGGCCGAATATTCACCTTCACTGTTGGCATAACACAACCTCCTTCCATTCTAATCTTCTTAATAAGAATTATATCAAATACAAATCAAATATACACCTTATTTCTCTTTTTTTATTATTCATTTCCTGATTTCAAAAGTAATTTCCACGGATAATCAACGATACAATGGTTCCATTCGCCTAAGAAGCCAAAGTTCCGCCCATTGACCCAGATACTGATTTATTCATTTGTTTTCAATAGTATTGATAGAAAAAAACAAATACTGTATATAATAAAAGAAAAGAAGATAAACAGCAATTTATATGTAGTATTATGAAATATATTCCCTATATTAATATCAAAACCAAAATTAATATATGACAATAAAAAGACAGAACACAATGCCAATGATAAAATTATATTCATTTTATCTCTTTTGCAAAAATTGGATAATATAGAAAAACCTAATATTAACATATTTAGTGGAAATCCTATAAATATTAAATCCAATACATTTATGTTGTATTTATTAAATATTAAATAAAAATAGCTAAGAATTGAAAATACTGAATAATTTAACAACAAAATAATGAACATTGATATATATTTACTCAATACTATGCTAAAAACGCTAAGGGGTAGCGTTCTTAACCTATTATTCCAGTTTACTTCTTTTTCCTTTATATAAATTTGGGATGGCACAAAGGTAATCATCAAGCCAGGAATACATATTTGAAAAAGTATTATTAAATTCTTTTTAAATGTCAAAATTAAAAAAAGTATAGTTAATACAAGAACAGCAATTTTTTTTAACGAGAAATTAACTTTAGCATAAATTTTTAAATCTTGATATATCAGCCCTCTCATAATTATTCACTCCCATCTAACATAATATAAAACAAATCCTTTAATTTAAATTCGTTATTTATATTGCTATTACTATCATTTATTAGAACTTTGTAGTTCATTCCTTCTTTTATATACCCCAATAATAGTTCTTTTTTTGGGGATAAACTATTTAAACCATCTTGAGCAGCATTCAATACACTATATTCAGAAAATAATCTATCAATATTTTCATCCAAAATAATATTCCCTTTTTTGATTAAAATAATTCTTGTTGCAAATTGCTCAATATCTTCAACAATATGAGTACTCAAAATTACTGATATTTTTTTCTTATCTACTAATTTTCTTAATTCAGTTAAAATAAATTTAGTTGAAAATATATCTAATCCTGATATAGCCTCATCTAAAATAATCAATTTTGCGCCTGAAGAAAATGCCAGTGAAAAATTCAACTTTACTCCCATTCCTTTTGAAAATTTATCTAACGTCTTTCTTGCTGGCAGTTCAAATATTTTACAATATTCTTCATATTTCTTCGTATTAAATTCCAAGTATAAATTCTTAAAAATTCTCCCTACATCTTTAATATTTAAATCTTTTAACAGTCTCAATTCATCATTCAAAAAGAATATATTATTCTTAATATTCACATTACTTTTTTCCATACCTTCCCAAAAAATAACTCCTGATGAAGCCTCTTTCTGATTAGAAATCAATTCAATCAATGTAGATTTCCCGGAGCCATTCTTTCCTACTATACATACCAACTCTCCCAATTTTAAATTGAGATTAATATTTACCAAAGAAAAGTCATTATACTTTTTACTGACATTTCTCATCACGAGTAAGTTTTGTGCATTCAATTTAATTGTCCTCCAAAAAGTTCTCTATAATATTCACTACTATTCATAAGTTCTTGATGCGTACCTTCACTTTCAATACTTCCATCCTTTAACACATATATATAATTAGCTGCAATAATAGTTGAAAGTCTGTGTGCTACTATTAGCTTTGTACAATTTATTGATTTTATATTATCATTAATTAATTTTTCATTTAAATTATCTAATGAATTTGTAGCTTCATCTAAAATAATAAAATCTGGCTTTTTAATCATTGCTCTAGCAAGAGCTATACGTTGCTTTTGTCCTCCAGAAAGTCCTCCACTATCTGATAAAATCGTTTCATAATTCATAGGAAATTTTTGTATTTCATCATGTATTCCAGCTATTTTAGCGGCATTCTGTATATCCTCAAAAGTAACTTCACTATTACTTAAGGATATATTGTCTCTTATACTCCGAGAAAACAACACTACCTCCTGTGGCACAACTCCTATTCTATTCTTTAAAGAAGCCTTATTAATATCATTTAAATTTTTACCATTAATAAGAATTACTCCATTTGTTGGTGTATACAGTCCCAATATCAACTTTATTAGAGTACTTTTACCACTTCCTGATTGCCCAACAATCGCAACTGTTTTTCCCCTTTTTATATTAATATTTATATTTGACAAACTGAATAAATTTTGTTTATTTCGATTATATGCGTAGCTTACATTTTCCAATTTAATATTTTCCACTTCATCTAATACAATGTCACCTTCAGATGAATTTTTTTCATTAAAAATATCATTTATTCTCATTAACATATTTCTTATCATAAATATAGAAGTAGTATTTTGAAAAAACGATATAGTACTAGATATTAACATTCCTGACAAACTATAAATGGCTATTTGTTCTCCTAATGTCAGCTTAAAAATATTACTTAAATAAGCACAAAAAACTAATAGCAACATAGGAAAAAACATCCTAATACCTGATAGTAATGTTATATTATTTTTAGTAAAGCCTTCTCTTTGGGAAAATTGTTCTATGTATTCCATATATAAACTATTAAATTCTTTATAAATATCTGACTCTATACCCATAGCTTTTATACTATATATACATTTTACTAATTCTGCTTCTACTGAATATGTCTTAGACTGTGCATAGAGTTCCTCTTGATTCATTGTAATCAATTTACTATTAAAATTTTTAACATAAATTCCTACTACTAAAATTAATAAAAAAACTATTGTTCCAACTAAATAATTATATAAAAACAATGCCACTAGAATAATTATACTCGAACTAAAATCTAAAAATAAATTTATAAAACCATTAGAAATAGTGGTCCTAAAAATAGATAATAAATTTAGCCTAAATAGTAAATCACCACTATCCCTATCTTCAAAAAACTTAAAATTTACATTCAATAGTTTCTTAATTATTGCATTTGTTAACATAATATCTGCTTTTTTTTCAAATGCTATTATTATCTTATTCCGGAACACAGATACAAAAAAGAAAAGAAAAGTAACCATAGGCACTATTTTGGTTAAGTTTTCAATATTCAATACTTCATTACTTTTATCTATAATATTTTGAATAGTTATAGGAATGAAAAGCAAAATAATATAAGAAAATGCACTTATACCAAATAATAATAACCAGTTTAATATTGTTGGGGAAATTATTTTAAAATAATTTCCCCATACCTCTTCTTTTTCTACACTCTCAAAAAAATCCTTTCTAATTATAGGTATAATTACAACTCCCGTAAAAATCTTTTTAAAATATTTTATGCTAACAGTCCTCTTTCCAACAGCTGGATCATACAAATATAGATACTCATTATTCTTTTTTTCAACTACAACGAAATGTGAATTTTCTATATAGCAAATTAAAGGAATGTTAAAACTTAATATTTTTTGTGTTTCAATAATCTTCACTTCACTATCAATTTTAATATGTTCTAAAACAATTTTTATATCATGTATGGATAGACCATCTCTCCCACTATCAAGTATTTTTCTATAATATCTGATTGGTCTTTCAAATCCATAGTAAGATGCTATCATCGATATGCAACACAAAGCGCATTCATTACTTTTTAATTGCATTACAATTTTTATTTTTTTTCTCAATATACTCATCCCCTGTTTATCTATATTACAATTATTCATATAAACTACTACTAAATCGCCCCTTTTACTGTAAACTTCAATCAGTTAGCTTACTTCTATTCACTCTGCTCCATCTTCTAACAATGCCAAAATTATATTTCATTACTTTTTTGTGACCGAAAACAACTCTCTAATCCTAATCCAGACTATCCCCTCGGCTATTCAAGTATAAGTAATTAGCCCTCTTTTAGCATTAATATACAGCCCATACTTAAATTTAACCCTTACCAAAATACGGATGTCTCTGGTGCTTTCTCCGCCATGTTTATAGAAAAATATAAAAATTTTCGGTACAAAATTCTTTATCAGCAAAAGTAAAAATTCGTAATTTTTCCTACACATTACTTACAGTATATTGAATAATTTAATTCTACCTATTTAGATTGTATAAAGGTTAAGTTAAAGAAGGCACAATATCCATGTTCAATATGCTTACAATATTATTGTCAATCAGCCTTAATCCAACATATAAAATCCCACTATATCCCAACATAAATCCATCATATTGTAAACTATAATTAGTAAATATGTTTATATTCTCTTTTGATAGCGATACAGCACTCCATTCGTCTATCACGCCTTGTATTTCCTCAATTTGTTCTTGCTTTAATAGCTTTTTATATGATTTTTTCATGCTAATTAAAACATCAAGAATTCCATATATACCATGACACAGACACATGTTTTCATCGTGGTTTATTTTTAAAATTCTAGTCAGATATTTGCTAATTTGATTATTAAAAATCATCTTATCATTTTCCCTTTTAATAATATCAATAATCTTAACTCTGGAGATTAATATTCCTGCATAACCTCTACACCAATAATTAGGAATATCATCACAAAAATTTAAAATATTTTCTTCAACATTATTCATAAACAACAGTTTTTCATAAAAATACTCTTCTTTTGTTAACTCATATAAACTAGCAAAAGCAAGCTGTATCCCAGACATTCCATGTGCTAAACCTATTACATTTCCCAAACTATTAAAATCAAAAGCTTTCGTTACTTTTTTTATTTTGTTTAATATATCATCCAAGATTTCAAAATCATAATATTTTTTTAATTTATACATTAATTCAACTATGCCTGAAATCCCATTTAAATAATCAACATTTATCTTAGCAACACTATTAAGTAACTTTACATTCAACATTGTAAGTAGTTTTCTCAAGTTTAAATATATATCTATATCCCCTGAATCTTCATATAGCAACACAGATAAATATATATCTGAGCCTATACCATCATATATTGATAAACTGTCATACTCTTTATTATCAACTAATTTTCTTTTAAGGATGTTAAAATATTTTTGAGAATTTTCTTTCTGATTATTTATAGTACAATATTTATAAAGGAACCAGAGTAACCCCCCACCTTCATAAATTGAAGAATTTATAGTGGAAAATTTGTTTTCGTTTGGATTTAATTTTACCATATACATATCTGGTACATTATTAACTGCATCAAAATATTCACTGATTAAAATATTTTTTACAGTCCCACTTATCGTATTCATTAAGTTATCCATTTCATCTAAGGTACTTCTGGGAACTTCAATTGATTTTTCTTTCAAAAAAATATTTTTAATTTTACTTAAAAATGAAAGTTCTATTATCCTACTTTGATGTAATATTTTTTCTTCATTTAAAAAATTTACTTTATATAATATTGTATCTAAGCCCGTATTTTTAAAATAATTTTCAACTATTACTTTATTATCTGAAAATATATGTTTATAGCCAAATTTAGAATAGTAATACGGAATATTTCTTTTTTTCAATGAACTAACTTCATTTTTAATTCTAGAACTATTATTCTTTCTTAGTAGAATTTTAAATAATTCATTACTTTTTTCTTCACTAACTAAATATTCTGGATTTAATGATGCTTCAAGAAATTTTGCATAAATATAGGTATGCCTGAACAGTTGCCTTTGTTCCCATTCTTTATCTATATTTAATACAAAATTTGTAATTACCTTTTTATTATGTATAATAATTTCTAATAAATTTGAAAAGCCTTTAATCATATAACTCACAAATTCCTTAGGCTCTACTTTTTGCCCATTTAATGAAGGAATATTATTTTTATCTGTTTTTGTATTGAGTAAGTCTCGTTTTATTTTCATATTATCTTTTCCAATATTCTCAATCTTAATTGACTTTATTTTTTCAGAGTTTAACACCCCTCCATCAATACCACTCATATCAAAGTCTATTAGTGTACCAGAATTATTTGTTGGTAATAAACAAGTTGAAAGCACTGTATCAAACTGGGTATTTTTATTTACTAACGGGCTTTCTAAATCCATAACTGAATTCATAACTAATATTTCAGTATCAATAAATACCGGATATTCTCCTTTTGATATTAAATTTTCATAATGCATATCTCCTGCATTAAATATATAAAAAATTCCTAAATACACACCCATTCTATAATAAAAATTCTCAATTTCATTTAAAGATTCACATTGTTCAAACTCTATAAATTCTTGCCATCCATAATATTCTCTATTTAAAACAACTGTCTTTCGTAATTTTTCTTCTAAATCTACATTAACTATATCAATCAATTCATTTAAAATCACATCACTCCTTAGGGAATGCGGTTTATATACCAATTTTCCAGAATCTAATACTATAAATGCCACAGTCTTCCCATTATTGTGGCTATCTCCTTTTCCCAAAATAATATCCTTTATACCATTAATTTTAATTCCAAAAGCCACTTCTAAATCCGTTAAGTCAGCACTAAAATTATCAATAATACACTTAATATACTCAACCGTATTATTGATTTTTTCTTTTATTAATTTTTCTAATACAGGG
>JBNMJJ010000013.1:0-16018 GCA_050873745.1 Lachnospiraceae bacterium
AGAGAGTCCGTTTCTTTGGTAGCCTGAGCCGTTTCTTTTATGATTTCCCCCATCAGCCTTACTCCGTCCATGTTGATGCCGGTTCTGGTGGAGCCCAGATTGACGGATGAGCAGACCCTCTCCGTAGAGGCCAGGGCCTGAGGAATAGAGCGAATCAAAAGTTCATCTGCCCGGGTCATTCCCTTGCTCACCAGAGCGGAATAACCGCCGATAAAGTTGACACCTACTTTTTTTGCCACCTCATCCAGTGTTTCAGCCAGAGAAGCAAAATCTTCGGCAGTTTTGCATGCCACCCCGCCTATCAGGGCAATGGGCGTAACGGAGATTCTCTTATTAACAATAGGAATACCGAATTCTTTAGCTATTTCCTCTCCCGTTTCCACCAGATTTTTAGCGGATTCGTAAATCTTATTATAAATCTTTTTCTTTAACTGGTTTAAATCGGCATCGATGCAATCCAGAAGGCTGATTCCCATAGTAATGGTCCTTACATCCAGATTTTCTTTTTCTATCATCTTATTGGTTTCTGCCACTTCAAATATATTTAACATTTTTTCCTCCATTACAAAGCGTTTTACGCTGTTAAATCCGGTGCATACTGTTAAAAATATCTTCCCGCTGGCACTTGATAATCACACCGATTTCTGCTCCCAGCTTTTCCAGTTCCTCTGCGGTTTCCCGAAAATGCCTGCTGCTTTCACTTCTGTCCACAATCATCATCATGTTAAAATAGCCCTGCACAATGGTCTGGGAAATATCCAGAATATTGATGTTATTCTCTGCCAGATAAGTGCAGACCTTTGCAATGATTCCCACTGTGTCCTTTCCCACTACGGTAATAATTGTCTTTTTCATTTCTCCTCCATTCCGAAGCAGCCTGACCAAAGCCGGTGATGCCCCTCACCTTTTTGCCTTTTTTGCTGCCCCATCAGCCTTTTTTATTTCTAACCGGTCTTTAGGGAAACGCTGATGAAAGCGTTTCCCTCACCGGCTTTGTGCTGCGAAGCAGCATATTCCTCAGGCAATCCGTATGACGGAGGACGCCTCATCCCGTTTTGCCACGGTAATAGGAAACTCGTCTCCCCGGTATCTGCCTTCTCCCATGGCCAGCTCTATCCTGACCGTCTCGTAAGCCAGCTCAGGCATATTGTTTTCCCTGCTTAAATGGCCCAAAACCACTGCCTGCAGCTTATCGTGAAGTAACTGGGTCAAAAGCTGACCGCTTCTTTCGTTGGACAGATGGCCTCTGTCTCCCAGAATCCTCTGCTTTAAGGCATAGGGGTAAGGCCCCACCTGAAGCATATTTACATCGTGATTGGCCTCCAGAAACAGTAAATCCATTCCCTTAAGGCACTCTATGGTATAATGGTTATAGGTTCCCAAATCCGTTGCAATGGCAATTTTCCTGCTGCCCTGGCGGAAACGATAGGCTACCGGCTCAACCGCATCGTGTGATGTTCTCATGGGATTTACCACAATATCCTTCAATACAAAAGACTGGTCAGCCTCTATGGGAACGAACAGCTCCTGGTCGATGGCCCCCAAAGAAGCGATTCTTTTAATGGCCTCAATGGTTTTGGGCGTTGCATAGATGGGTAAATGATATTTTCTGCTTAATACACCTAAACCGCTGATATGGTCCGAATGTTCATGGGTAATCAATATTCCGTCTAAATCTTTTCCCGTAAGTCCGATGCTGTTTAATCCGTTTTCCGTTCTTTTTCCGCTGATGCCCACATCCACCAGAAGGTGAGTGCTCTGGCTTCCAACGTAAATACAGTTGCCGCTGCTTCCACTGGCGATACTGCACAGTTCCATGCTTTTCCTCACATTCTGCCGCTTACTGCGGCATTTTTTCTTTTATATATTTCTCCAGTAAATTTCCAGAACGTCTCCATCGTGAAGTTCTTCCATAAACTGGGCCTGTTTTCCGTTCAGGGTGGTCACAATGGCTCCCTGAGGCTTGGAAAGGTCGAAAGAAATATAGTCAAACACATCCACAAATATGTACTTTGCCTTTCCCTGCATAACCACAGGCGATTTATTCACCACCACAATCATCTGCCTGGGGGCTTCAGCCTCTTCCTCTTTTCCTTCCTTTTGCAAAGAAGTCTCTTCCGGTAAAGAGGGAGCCTCTTCCTCCCGGGTCAGCCCGCTTTCTTCTTCCGGTTCCTCTTCATAGGCCCTTTCCAGGTCGGAATAGCTTTCCGTATGACCCTCCTCAATGACAACCGTAAAGTTCTCATAAACTCTGGTTCCCATATCCGCAACCGCATTATTGACATAATAGCTTCTGGGAGCTTTCATGGGTAAATCCATAAACTTAAGAATCTGTTCCACCGTATAATAATTCAGAAATTCAATGGCATCACCGCTTTGAATTTCATAGTACTCTGACTGTAATGTACCGTTTACACTGGCAAACTTGGGCAGAATAACCTTCTTTTGGTTTATCTCCACTGCCAGCGAGCTTTTATATTCCGCAAGCTCACGGATTTCCATATGGGCCGGCATGCCTGCGGTGGATTCCACCACTTCGATAAAATCGTCCTTTTTGATGGCGCTGTGGATATTGGCCGCCTTTCCGTTAAGGCTGATAACCGCACCTTCTCCCACTTCCCCCCGAACGATTCTCTTCTTTCCGTCCACCGTAAACTCCAGCTCCTGTCCCCTCTTGGGAAAAAAGCCGTCATTAGGGAATTTGGCCTGAATGGCAGCATCCGTTACGGTGAGACGCTTATTGTCGTAGAGCTTTACTTTTTCTCCATTGAAGGACACATGCACAAAATTATTGTTCTGCTCATAGAAATTCAGGCAAATACCAATGGGGGTAACCAACAGGGAATCCTTCTCAATAGTAGGGTCCCTGAATTCGATTTTCTGCATCACCTCGGGTCCCCGGATAGCCACACGGTCCTGCTGAATACCCAGCTTATCCGCAAGCATTCTGGTATAACCATTGACCTTGCCTCCGCCCCCTACGACGAATACGGCGCTGACCGGCTTTCCCCCGTTCAGCTCTTTGATTTTATCCGAAACCTGTGTAGTCATATCCTCCAGAACCGGGGCCAGCAGCTCATCAATCTCTCTGGTTTCGATGGTCTGCTTCAATCCCATAATGTCCTCGTAGCCCACTATGTCCCCTTTGGTGGAATCCCTCTTGATGTTTTCCGCCGTCTGAAAGTCCGTGAGACAATGAAGGGCAATCTGTTCCGTAAGACCGTCTCCTGCTGCCGGAATCATACCATAGGCAATAATACTTCCCTCTCTGGTAATGGAAATATCACTGGTTCCGGCCCCCACGTCCACCAAAGCGATATTCAGCAGCCGGTATTTTTCCGGAATCGCCACCTGAATGGCGGCAATAGGCTCCAAAGTCATATTTGCCACCTGTAAGCCCGCAATTTCCACCGCCTTATTCAGTCCGTCCACAACCTCATCCGGCAGAAAGGTGGCAATCAAATCCACGCTGATTTTTCTGGCCTTATGGTTTTCCAGGTTGCTGATATGAAAATCGTTCAAATAGTAACAAATAACGGAATTACCCACACAGTAAAACCGCTGCTCGGACTGGTTGTTTTTCAGAAAGGTCTCGTAGGCCTTCTCCACCGCTGCGGAATTTAAGGCATAGATGTCTTCCCTGGTCACCAGGTGCTCCTCTTCAAACTCCACATCTGCATGGCTGGTCACCGTTTCCAGAACACGGCCTGCGGCAGCGATGCAAACCTCCGGCAGCCTCCGCCCGATTTCCTGCTCCAGTTCTTCCTTTACCAGCCCGATGGACATACCCACCTTTTCAATGTCATGAATCTGACCGTCCAGCATGGCTCTGGTTTCATGCTCCCTCACCTTTTGGGCCACAACGATAAAACGGTCGCCGTCCTTGTAGCCTACGGTGCCTACAATACTTCTGGTTCCGATGTCCAGACCAAATACTAATTGTCCTCCATAGTTGTTTGTTCTTTCCATATTTTTCCTTAAAGCACATCCTGCCATATCTGCAGGCGCCTTCCTTCCTTCTCTATCTGTTTACAGGTATCTGAAAAGTCTCCGCTGTTATCGATAATTACCTGGGCATACCTTCTGAATTCCTCCTCCGAAAGCTGCTTTGCCATAATCTGATTCGTCTTTTCCAAAGAGTACCCCCGGCCTTCCAAAAGCCGTCTTCTCCTTACGGCCTCTTCACTGTAAATATACCATAATTCGTCCAGAAAAGGCAGATAGCCTGCCTCCACCAGCAGGGCTGCCTCCAGAAAAAATACCTCTGCTGCCTTCTCTTGCTCGGTTTCCTCCATGGCCTGAAAAACATAATCCTTTACCGCAGGATGAACGATTTCGTTCACCTGATTCAACAGCTTTCTGTCCTGAAATATACGCTCTGCCATCCTTTCCCGGTGGATTCTTCCGTCCTCCATAAGGATTCCTTTTCCCAGAAGCTCCACCAGCCGTCTGTGGCATTCTGTTCCCGGCTCCTTTACCAAATGAGCCACCTCATCCGCCAGCAAAATCCGGCTTCTGGTATGCCGTCCTATATAGCCTAATACCCTTGATTTACCGCAGCCCACACCTCCGGTAATGCCAATCTTAATCACTATTTTGCTCCATACCAGTCTTCACCGGTGTGAATATCCACCTCCAGAGTAACCGCCAGACTGGCCGCTCCTTTCATTTCTTCCTCCAGAATCTGCCGTACCTTCTCAGCTTCTTCCCGGGAAGCCTCTATCAACAGCTCATCGTGAACCTGCAGCAGCATTCTGGCTTTTAAGCCTTCCCTCTCCAGCCGTTGTAAAACATGAATCATGGCTATCTTCATAATATCTGCCGCAGTTCCCTGCAAAGGAGAATTCATGGCCACCCTTTCCCCAAAGGAACGCTGCATAAAATTGCTGGAGGAAAGCTCCGGTATAGGCCGTCTCCTGCCAAAAATGGTGGTCACATACCCTTTTTCCTTTCCCTGGGCAACCAAATCATCCAAAAAGCCCTTTACCTTGGGATAGGTTTTGAAATACTGCTCTATATACTCTGCCGCTTCTTTTCGGGTAATACTCAAATCCTGACTGAGGCCAAAGGAGCTGATGCCGTATACGATACCAAAGTTTACCGCCTTGGCATTTCTTCTCTGTAAATCGGTAACCTCCTCCAAAGGGGTATGAAACACCTGAGAAGCGGTAATCCGGTGAATATCCGTGTCGCTCTGATAAGCCTCAATCAGCCGTTCATCCCCCGACATATGGGCTAAAAGCCTTAATTCAATCTGGGAATAGTCCGCATCTACAAAAACCCAGTCCTGCCGGGGAACAAAGACCTTTCGAATCAGCCTTCCCAACTCCATCCGCATAGGAATATTCTGTAAATTGGGGTCTGTGGAACTGATTCTTCCGGTGGCGGTAATGGTCTGGTTGAAGGTGGTATGAATCTTGCCGTCCTCTTTTATACAGGCCGCCAGTCCGTCTGCATAGGTGGATTTCAATTTTACCAGAGTACGGTATTCCAGAATATCCGATACGATAGGCGCCTGTGGAGCCAGCTTTTCCAGAACATCCGCCGCAGTGGAATAGCCGGTCTTGGTTTTCTTGCCTCCGGGAAGTTGAAGCTTCTCAAAAAGCACCTCTCCCAACTGTTTGGGGGAATTTAAGTTAAACTCCATCCCTGCCTGAGTGTATATACTGGCTTCCAGCCTGCTTATCTTTGCTCCAAGGGCGTCTCCGTATTCTTTCAGGGCTTCTCTTTCCACCCTTACCCCTTCCGTTTCCATGGTGTAAAGCACATAGGCAAGGGGCATCTCTACCTCATGAAACAGTCTATCCATGCCTGTTTGGACCAGTTTTTCTTCCAATACTGCTCTTGCCTGAAAGGACACCAGAGAAAGGTAACCGGCATATTCCTTAAACTCCTCCGGCTGTTCCTTTAAAGCCTTGACCAGACTGTTTTTGCCCAGCAGCTCACTGCGCTCCCCAATTACTCTCTCCAGATGCTCTGCGGCAATATCTGCCGCAGAATAATCATTCTTTAAGGGATTCAGCAGATAGGCTGCAATCTGAATATCAAAATAACTTCCCTCTCCCGCTGGCGGGGAAAGATAAGGATACTGCTTCTTAATCTGAAAGGTAGACAGGGCAATTTTTGCCGATAATTCCTTTAGCTGTTCCAACAGATATTCTCTGGTGAGAAAACCTTCCGGCAAAAAAACGTAAACCTCCTGAGGGGACAGGCACAAAGAAAGGGCAGCAAAATCCTCTTTCCTTATCCCATCCTCCAGCACGAAGAAAGCCGCCTCTTCTCCTTCTTTCGCTTTGGCAAAAACAGCCTCTGCCTCAGTCAAATCGGAAACGTACCGAAATTCTTCTTTTTCATTATTCTGAGGGGCCGCTTCTTCTTCAAACCGTCCCAGCATATTCTTAAACTCAAGCTGCTTACAAAGCAGATAGGCTTCTTTGGTATAAGGGTCATGGAAAACGGCATCCTCCAGAGAATAGGAAATATCCCCATTAATCTCGATGGTTGCCAGCGCCTTGCTTAAGTCCGCCAGCTTCCGGTTTTCGGAAAGGGTCTGGCGGATGCTTTTTTTACTGATGTCTTCCAAATGCTGATAGATATTCTCCAGTGAACCATACTCCACCATAAGCTGAGTAGCCGTTTTGGGCCCCACCTTGGGAACGCCGGGAATATTGTCGGAGGCATCCCCCATCAAAGCCTTCAGCTCAATAAACTGCTGCGGCGTTACCTGATAGGCATTAAGCACATCCCTGGCATAATAATCCTCTATCTCCGTCTTGCCGCCTTTAGTTCTGGGAAGACGGATTTTAATATGCTCATCCGCAATCTGCAGTAAATCTCTGTCTCCGGAAACCAAGGCCACCTCCAGCCCCTCCTCCTGTGCTCTCTTGGCAAAGGTACCCAGAATATCATCCGCCTCCAGTCCCGGCTTTTCCATAATCAGAATCCCCATTGCCTGAAGCATCTCCTTCATTACCGGAACCTGCTCCCGCAGTTCATCCGGCATGGATTTTCTGGTGCCCTTATATTCCTTATATAATTCATGCCGGAAGGTGGGTGCCTTGACATCGAAGGCCACCGCCAGATAATCCGGCTTTTCCTCTTCAATGATTTTAAACATAATGTTTAAAAATCCGTATACCGCATTGGTATGAAGCCCCTGCACCGTAGTCAAGTCCGGAACCCCGTAAAATGCTCTGTTTAATATACTGTGTCCGTCTAATAAAACCAGTTTTTTTCTCATTAAAATATCACCATAATTAAAATTATTATTACTGTCATTATCGCAAGAACCTCTAAAACATAGGAAAGAATCGTCAGCAGCTTACGCTTTCTTACCTTATACCAGGCTCTTTCCAATGTTTCCTCCAGCTCTTTTCTTAAATCAAAGCTGTTTCCCTCTTCCAGAATTGCCGCTCCCGTCATCACCAGATACTGGATGGTCAATTCTTCCATACAGTTAGGACAGTTTTTCACATGGTGCAGAAACTGCTCCAGTTCTTTGGTATCCAGCTTTTTCGACAGAAACGCCGAAATCATCTTTTCTGTCTCTTTACAACTCATCCTTTTCCCTTTACCTTATCTAAAGTCTCCCCAATTTTCACCTCTTTATCATACAACAAAAATGGACCGTTGTAAAACACAACAGTCCATTAAAAATATCCGTTTTATTTTACCAGGGATAAGGCAGCCTCATCCGCCACTACGATTACGTCCGGGTGCATCTGCAGGATGGAAGCAGGAACCTGAGGGGTTACCGGACCAAAAAAAGCATCTTTAACAATCTGCGCCTTATCTTTGCCGCTTACCACAACCAGAATCTTCCTGGCCTTCATAATCGTACCGATTCCCATAGTATAAGCCTGCCTGGGAACCTCATTGGCAGAAGCAAAGAAACGCTTGTTGGCTTCGATGGTGCTCTGGGTAAGATTTACACAATGGGTAACCTTTTCAAATTCATCGCAGGGCTCATTGAATCCGATGTGACCATTATGTCCCAGACCCAAAAGCTGCAAATCCTGTCCGCCCACCATTTCGATGATAGCTTCATACTCTGCACAAGCCTTGTCACTGTCACTCTGCGTACCGTCCGGCAAATGGGTATTTTCCAGATTAATATTCACATGCTTAAATAAATTATCGTGCATAAAATAGTAATAGGATTGGTCATTCCCACGGGGAAGTCCCCTGTATTCATCCAGATTGACGCTCTTTACCTGGGAAAAATCCAAATCCCCTTCTTCATATGCCTTCACCAGATTCTTATAGGTTCCAATGGGTGTGGAGCCTGTTGCAAGGCCGAGAACAGAATCCGGCTTCAGCACAATCTGAGCAGCAATGATATTAGCTGCCTTTCTGCTCATATCATCATAGTCCTTTGTTCGAATAATTCTCATATCTGCCTCCCTAGAAGTTCTCTTTGAAGAACTGTTCAAGGTCTGCTCTGGCAGCAACCTCGTCTGCTCCGTCGATAGATACTTCTATGGTATCGCCTTTCTTCGCCCCCAAAGACATTACGCCCATGATTCTCTTTGCATCTGCACTTTTTCCTTTGCAGGAAATGGTAATGTTGCTCTTGTATTCAGAACATTTTTTTACCAAAACTCCTGCCGGTCTTCCATGGATTCCTACCTCGTCGGTTACCACATAAGTAAAATTTGTCATCTTGCCTCCGTTCCGGTGTGTCACACCTAAATGATATTAGTTGGTTGGTTGTTTATTTTTTATAGCTTTTCAGAACAGCCGTCCCAAACAGCTACATTAAATCTCTCTTACTCTCTTGCGCAGAGGTAATACATAGGTGGGAGAAACAGACAGTTCATCGATTCCCATATCGATAAATCTCTCGGTTAAGGTAAGGTCCCCTGCCAGTTCTCCGCAGATGCCTACCCATATGCCATTCTTGTGTCCATTGTCAATGGTCATCTGAATCATCTTGAGGACTGCCGGATGATGGGAGTCATAGAAGGTTTCCAGACACTCATTCTGCCGGTCGATTGCCAGTGTATACTGGGTTAAATCATTGGTGCCGATACTGAAGAAATCCACTTCCTTCGCCAGCTCGTCGGACATCATTACCGCCGCCGGAGTCTCAATCATAATGCCCAGCTCCACCTGGCCGTAAGCCACGCCCTCTTTGGTCAGTTCTGCCTTGACCTCCTCTACGATTTCCTTGATTCTCTGAATCTCCCATACGGAAATAATCATGGGAAACATGATGGAGCAGGTACCGAAAGCTGAAGCTCGGTAGATGGCCCGAAGCTGGGTCTTAAATACATCGGTTCTTTCCAGACAGATACGGATAGCCCGCAGTCCCATAGCCGGGTTTTCTTCATGATTCAGATGGAAATAATAGGTCTGCTTATCTGCGCCAATATCCAGAGTACGAATAATTACCTTCTTACCTCCCATACCTTCTACAACGGTTTTGTAAGCCTTAAACTGCTCCTCTTCCGTAGGATAGTCCTGACTTCCCAGATAAACAAACTCGCTTCTGAACAGACCGATACCGCCTGCATCACTGGCCAGTACCTTGGGCAAATCCTCGGCATTGCCGATATTGGCATAAATATTAATCTTACGTCCGTCTCTGGTCTCGTTCTCTTTGCCCTTCATTTCCTCTAACTGGGCCAGGTCCGCTTTCCATTTTTCCAAAGCCTTCTTCTTCTCGGCCAGCGTCTCTTCGTCAGGATTCACAATCAGGGTATTGTTAAAGCTGTCTACCACCGCCAACTGTCCGTCGTATTCATCCAGAAGCTGAATATCCGTATTAATTAAGGAAGGCAGATTCATGCTTCTTGCCAGGATAGCCGTATGGGAATTCTGGGACCCAAACCGGGTAATAAAGGCAAGAATCTTGGACTTGTCCATCTGAACCGTCTCACTGGGAGTTAAATCGTCCGCCACCACAATCACCGGCTCCTCGGAATCGATTCCCCCTTCCTTCACTCCTGCCAGAACCCGTACCACCCTTTTGGAAATATCTATAACGTCCGCACTTCTGGCCTTGAAATACTCATCATCCATATTGGTAAAGACTTTTGCAAACTTCTCCCCGGTGGCATTGGTGGCAAACTCTGCATTCACCTTCTGATTCTCAATCATACATTCCACCGCTTCCAGATAGTCCAAATCCTCCAGCATCATCTTATGCACGTCAAAAATCATGGCCTGCTCTTCGCCCACGTCCGCAAGGGCCTTATCGTATAATTTGGTAAGCTGTTTCTTAGCTTTTTCACAGGCCTGTCGGAATCTGGCCTTCTCTCCTTCTGTATCTTCAATCTCTTCTCTTATCAGAATATGCTCCTGCTTCCTGAAAATATAAAGTTTGCCGATAGCTACGCCTGATAAGACACTTTTCCCTTTAAACTTCTCCATCTGTTCATCCTCTTTTCTCCCAAATTGGTCGTACAAAAAAACCAAACGGTATAAATCAATCTTTTGTCCAGCAGATTAACCTATATCATTTGGCTACTTCCCTCCCAATAGTATTAATTTTTTTTGGCAATTTATACAAAAATTATCCAAAAAAACTAGTAATCATCTTTAACATCATAGCAACTGTATCTGGAATTGTCAACCCAAAGCAAGGCAATATTATAGGATATTCACAGAAAAACAGGGGAAATTTCTTCTTCTTTTCAAAATTTCCCCTGTAAGCATCTGTCTTATTCTTCTTTAGTCTTATCAAGTCTGATGGACAGTTCTTCAAGCTGCTTTTCGTCCACCACATCGGGAGCGTTGGTCATCAGACAGGAGGCATCCTTCACCTTGGGGAAGGCAATAACCTCCCGGATGTTGTCCGCCTTCACCAGCAGCATAACCAGACGGTCCAAACCATAAGCCAGACCTGCATGGGGCGGCACCCCATATTTAAAGGCATTCAGTAAAAAGCCAAAACGGTTATAAGCCTCTTCCTTACTAAAGCCCAGTACGCCAAACATCTTTTCCTGAACGTCGCTCTGGAAAATACGGACGCTTCCGCCGCCCAGCTCCGTTCCGTTCAGCACGATGTCATAAGCCTTTGCCCTCACCTTTCCGGGCTTTGTATCCAACAGGGCAAGGTCCTCATCCATGGGCATGGTAAAAGGATGGTGCATAGCGGTATAACGGTTCTCCTCTTCATCCCACTCCAGCAGAGGAAATTCGGTCACCCAGAGGAAATTAAACTTGTTTTCGTCAATAATTCCCATCTGCGCTGCCACCTCCAGACGAAGGGCGCCCAAAACACTGTAAACAATCTTATCTTTGTCTGCCGCAAAGAGCAGTAAATCTCCCGGCTCTCCTGCCATGGCTTCTACCAGCGCCTTCAATTCTTCCTCGGTCATGAATTTGGCAAAGGAGGATTTATAGCTTCCGTCCTCCAGTACAGCCACATAAGCCAGTCCCTTTGCGCCGTAGCCTTTGGCAAACTCCACCAGAGCATCAATCTTTTTCCGGGGCATTTGAGCCTGCCCTTTGGCGTTGATTCCCCGTACCGAACCGCCATTTTCCAAGGCAGAGGTAAAGACCCCGAAGCCGCTGCCCTTAACCGTCTGGGACACGTCCACCAGCTCCATGCCAAAACGGGTGTCCGGTTTGTCACAGCCGAAGCGGTCCATAGCCTCCTGCCAGGTCATTCTGGGAATGGGCAAGCTCACCTCCAGGCCGATGGCTTCTTTACATACATATTGCAAAAGCCGCTCATTTACCTCAATCACGTCGTCCACATCCACAAAGGAAAGCTCCATATCCACCTGGGTAAATTCCGGCTGGCGGTCTGCCCGCAAGTCCTCATCCCGGAAACATTTGGCAATCTGAAAATAGCGGTCATAGCCGGAGCACATCAATAGCTGCTTAAACAACTGGGGAGACTGAGGAAGGGCATAAAAGCTGCCCGGATGAATACGGCTGGGCACCAGATAATCCCTTGCTCCCTCAGGAGTGGATTTTTGCAGCACAGGAGTCTCTATCTCCAAAAAGCCCTCCTGGGTCAGAAAGTTTCTGATTTTTGCCGCAATCCTGCTTCTTAACATCAGCTTGCTCTGCAAATCCGGACGGCGCAGGTCCAGATAACGGTATTTTAACCTCAGCTCCTCCTTCGTTTTGGAATCCGCCTCTATGGGAAAAGGAGGGGTTTCGGCCTCGGAAAGGATTCTCAGCTCCGTAGCCCGGACCTCTATATCGCCCGTAGCCAGATTTTCGTTCACTGCTCCGCTTCGTTTTTCCACCCGTCCGGTTACCGCAATGACAAATTCGCTTCTCAGCTTCTCCGCCTTTGCCATGCCTTCTGCCTGACTGTCGCTTTCTTCAAAGATAAGCTGCAAAATTCCGGAACGGTCCCGTAAATCCACAAAAATAATTCCGCCTTTATTTCTCTGCTTCTGCACCCATCCCATTACGGTAACCACTTCTCCAATGTTGGCGCTGGAAACCTCCGTACAGCGGTGGGTACGCTTTAAACCCTTCATCGATTCAGCCATAATATCCTCCCTTGATTCCTCTTCCTTTATCCGGTATTCCCGGCAAAATATATTTATCCCCTATGACAGGGGATTGCAGTAAAACTCCTTAAACTCCTCATACCCCTCCTGGGTCAACTGTTCCTTCTGGAATTTCTTGTTCTTATTCATTCTTGCCACCAGTATCTGCTCTCCTCTGGCTCTGGCCTCCTGGGCCTCCTTCATGACTTCGCACAGCCTCTCAGTGGGCATTCCTTTTTCCAGTAAATAAGCCGTTTTTTTCCTGGCTCCCGGAATCTGAAAGCCATTTTCCAGCAAAAGAAGCACGATACGCTCAAAACCAATGGAAAACCCACAGGCAGGAACGTCTTTTCCCGTAAAATTGCCTACCATTTTATCGTAGCGGCCTCCGCCGCCGCAGCTTCCTCCAAATTCAGGAATGGCTATTTCAAAAATGGTGCCCGTATAATAGGACATTCCCCGTACCAGAGTGGGGTCGAAAACCATCTTAAAGTCAGCATTTTTTACCGTTTCTACACTGGTAATAATCTCTTCCAGATTGTCCCTCACCTCTGGCTCCAGATAGTCTTTGATTTCCTCCGTCAGCCAGGCAAAGCCGTTTTGGGCGGTTTCCATTCCTTTAAACAGGTTCAGGTAGCGTTCCACCGTCCCTCCGGCAAAGCCTGCTTCCTTCAATTCCTTCTCTACTCCGTCAAGGCCGATTTTATCCATTTTATCCAGAGTAATAAAAACCGAATCCCAGGTTCCTTCCTCAAAACCGCTGTAAGCCGCCATAGCCTTTAATATCCGCCTCTCATTGATACGGATTTCAAAGCCCTTGAACCCCAGCTTTCCCAGGGTGGTGGTGGTAGCCAGAATCAGTTCGATTTCCGCCAGATTCGCAGGCTCCCCCAAAATATCGATGTCGCACTGGTAAAACTGGCGGTATCGCCCTCTCTGGGGCCTGTCCGCCCGCCACACCGGCCCAATCTGCAAAGCCTTAAAGGGAGTAGGCAGATTGGCACTGTTGTTGGAATAAAAGCGTACCAAAGGCACGGTCAAATCATAGCGAAGCCCTCCGTCCGCCAAATCATTCTCCGTCTGAGCCGTTTCCAGATTCAGCTTCTCTCCCCGCTTCATAATTTTGAAAATCAGTTTTTCATTCTCCCCTCCCTGCTTATTGCTTAAGTTGGCAATATTTTCCACGCAGGGAGTCTCTATTCCCGTAAAGCCGAACTGGGCATAGGTCTCTTTAATTACACCGATGACATAATCCCGGATTTCATTTTCCGCCGGCAGAATATCCTTCATCCCGGTAACCGGCTTCTTGCTTAATGCCATGCTTTCTCCTCCTACTTCTGTTCTTGTTTCTTAAAGCATTGTACACTTTTTTATCTGAAAGAACAACACCATGCGGCCAAAATTCTGTCATCTGCCTTCAAAGAGCCGGCGTTTTCGTTCAATCATTTCCTCCACCCGCTGAATGTACAAATCCACATCCTTCAGCGTATCACAGCGTTCTATCCGGCCGTCGGCATAGACCCGCTTGGAAACGGTGCCTGCCCCCAGGGCCGCTATGTTCTGTTTTTCCTCCATCATCAGAATATTGTAGATGCCATATTTTCCTTCTTTGGCGTAGCCCACATTCTCCAGATTTCCAGCCATATTTTTCTGCCGGTAAAGATAGTAGGGCTCCATTCCCAGCCGTCCGGCTCCGTCAGCCGCAATCTCCATAGTTTCCTCCGTATTCCGAAGGGTCTCTATTCCGTTTTCCTCTATCCACTGGTTCAGCTTTGACGCCCGCTTAACCGCCAGGGAATGAACCGTCAGGCTGTCCGGCGACAGCTTCACCACCTCTTCCATGGTGCGGGCCACATCCTCCCTGCTCTCCCCCGGCAAGCCCAGAATCAAATCCGTATTGATATTGTCAAAACCCACCTTCCGGGCCGTAGCAAAGGCTTCCTTTACCTGTTCCACGGTATGCTGTCTGCCGATGGTTTTCAGGGTATCCTCCTTCATGGTCTGGGGATTCACCGAAATACGGCTGACGCCGAACTGCTTCATTACCTGCAGCTTTTCCTCGGTTATGCTGTCGGCCCTTCCCGCTTCTACGGTAAACTCCTGCACCCGGGAAAAATCAAATTTTGTCTTCAGAGCGGTAAACAGCCGAGCCAGCTCCACAGGCTCCAGGGTGGTTGGTGTTCCCCCACCGATATAGACGGTATCCAGAATTTTGTCCCCAAAGGCGGCTGAGGCATAGTCCATTTCCTTTTCCAAAGCGGTTAGATAGTCATCTACCCTCTTCTTCCACTGTCTGATAGGATAGGCAGTGAAGGAGCAGTAAAGGCAGGTGGTAGGACAAAAGGGAATACCCACATAAAGACTGTAGCCCTCCTCTTCATGGAGAGCAGCCATAATCTCTTTTTCTCTTCGGGCTATATCTGCACTGAGCTCTGCTTTCTGCCGGGTAGTCTGGTAATGCTTTTGCATATACTCCACAATTTCTTCCCGGCTTTTTCCCTCTTCCAACAGGCTGTAGGCAATTTTTGTGGGACGGATTCCCGTAAGATTCCCCCAGGGCAGTTGCTTTTTCGTGTACTCCGAAAGGATGCCGTAAAGCAGCCTCTTTAACTTATTCTTTATACTGCCTCCCTCTTCCTCAGGCTCCAAATCCACCCTTTGGCAGACCGGACTGCCCTTCTCTTCTTCAGGCGGTATTAAACAGCAGTCTATTTTTTCTTCCTCCAGCTTCACGGTGAGGGAGGGCATATCCGATGAGGATTCCCACTCTTTACTGTTTTCGGTAAAAACCTTTACCTCCTGGGCAGGATAAAAAGCCTTTACCAGAGAATGAATATCGTATTCAAACCGTGGCTGATTCACTTTAACAACAATCACACTAACCTCCATGATGCTGCTTCGCAGCTTCTCAAATCCCTGGGGAGAATGCCCTTTCCAGGGCATTCTCCGGGTGTGGGCCCGGCATATGCTTCGCATAAGCCTCCGAACTTCTTAGCGCATGCCCCTTGGGCATGAATTGCCCTCTGGCGTGAGCAATTAGAACTTCTTCTCACACTACTATGCACAAAAAGGATTGTACTTCCTTTCTTCTCCAATGGTGGTAAAATCGCCGTGGCCGGGAAAAACCCTCACTTCATCCGGCAGACACATCAGTTTTTCTTTCAGGGAACGGCTAAGAGCCGCACTGCTTCCGGTAGGAAAATCGCATCTTCCCACGGAGCCTTCAAAAAGCGTATCTCCGCTGACCAGAATCCCATCCTGTTCAAAATAGAAGCAGCAGCTTCCCACCGTGTGTCCCGGGGTGCCAATCAGTCTGCATTCGATTCCCTCGATATTCAGCAGGGCACCTTCACGAAGGTATTCATCCACCGTGGCCGTAACTGCCCTTCCTGCCATTTCCGATACGTTCATGGACGGGTCTTCGCAGATGACCTTCTCCGGCTCCCAGGCGTACACCTTTGCCCCCGTCAGCTCCCGCAGCTTATCACAGCCCCAGATATGGTCAAAGTGTCCGTGGGTCAACAGTATTGCCGCCACCTCAAAGCCTTTTTCCTTAAAGC
>JBNMJJ010000014.1:0-15933 GCA_050873745.1 Lachnospiraceae bacterium
ATCCTCTGCTCGCTGGAAGCTCGCATTTTCCTACGGAAAACAAGGAGGGCAATCCTCTGCTCGCTGGAAGCTCGCATTTTCCTACGGAAAACAAGGAGGGCAATCCTCTGCTCGCTGGAAGCTCGCATTTTCCTACGGAAAACAAGGAGGATTAATATGTTCAGTAAGGTGCTTGCGGGAGGGATTCATGGAATTGACAGCTATCTGGCCCAGGTGGAGGTGGATGTGTCCCAGGGACTGCCCGGCTTTGAGATGGTTGGTCTGCCTGGCAGCGAAGTGAGGGAGGCCAGGGAACGGGTGAGGGTAGCCTTAAAAAATTCATCCTTCAAGCTCCTGCCTCAGAAAATAACGGTGAATATCTCTCCGGCAGATATTCGTAAGGAAGGTTCTGCCTTTGATTTGGGGATAGCCATCGGTATTCTGGTTTCTATGGAGCGTATTTCGGCAGACATTCTGGAGAATACCCTGTTTATCGGGGAATTGGGACTGGACGGAGAATTGAAGCCGGTCAAGGGAATTTTGCCTATTATGATGATGGCCCGTGAAAAGGGAATAAGCCGTTGTATTCTGCCCAGGGGGAATGCACTGGAAGGAGCGGTTATACCGGGTATCAGGATAATAGGGGTAAAGGATTTGGAGGAAACCATCCATTACTGTCGGCTGGAAGAGTGCCACAGGGATGATTTTCTGGCTCCCACAATTTTGGATGCCAGGACCCTGGTTTTACAGGAAAGCAGCAAGGCTATGCCGGATTTTGCGGACATTAGGGGGCAGGAGCTGGTAAAACGGGCAGCAGTAATTGCAGCAGCCGGGTTTCATCATCTTTTGATTACCGGAATTCCGGGTACAGGCAAAACCATGATTGCCAGATGTATTCCTTCTATATTACCTCCCCTTTCCATGGAAGAAAGTCTGGAGGTTTCCAAAATATACAGTGTATCCGGTCTTTTGAAAGAGGGAAATCCTCTGGTTGGAGAAAGACCTTTCTTACATCCACATCATACCATATCATCCCAGGCGCTGGTAGGCGGAGGACATATCCCCAGGCCGGGAATCCTCAGCCTCAGTCATCGAGGCGTGCTGTTCTTAGACGAATTTCCTGAATTTGGAAGAGATAATATTGAGGCGCTGCGGCAGCCTTTAGAGGATAAAGAGGTTCAGATTGCCAGAAGCAGTGGGAGTGTGACCTATCCTGCCGCTGTCATGCTTGTTGCGGCAATGAATCCCTGTCCCTGCGGATTTTATCCTGACAGAAACCGCTGCCAGTGTACGGAAAATGAAGTGAAACGGTATCGCAGCCGTATTTCCGGCCCTATCTATGACCGGATGGATTTGTGCGTTGAAGCTAAAGCCGTTCCCATTGAAGAGCTGCAGAAGAGTGAAAAAGGCCAAAGCAGCAGGGATTTACGCAGGCAGGTCATGGGGGCCAGAAGGATACAAAAAAAGCGATACCGGGGTATGCCGTTTTTGTTTAATTCGGACCTGGGAGCCGGGGATATTGCCCGGTTTTGCTCTTTGGGGAAGGAAGAAGAGGAGTATATGGAAAAGCTGTTTTCTTTCTTGGGCCTGAGTGCCAGAGCTTATCACCGGATATTGAAAATTGCCCGTACCATTGCTGACCTTGAGGGAGCAGAAAGGATAAAAAAGAGACATCTCAGTGAAGCCATGAGCTTTCGTGGATGGGAAAATTAGGAAAACAAAAACAGGCTGTCAACCGCAGAAGGAGAAAGAAGATGCAGGAAGAATTATATTATTATTGGCTGGATAATGTGCCCGGTATAGGAAAAACAACCATGAAACGGCTGCTGGAGGTCACCACGCCAGAACGGCTGTTTGAACAGGGAGCAAAGGCAGTAGGAGAAAAAGAATTGCCTGTGACCAAAAGACAGATGCAGCTTTTGGAAGAACACCGCTTAAGATGGAATCTGGAAAAGGAATGGGAAAAACTGAAAAGAAAAGGGATTCATTTTTACTCCATAGCCAGTAAAGGCTATCCTGAGAAGCTAAAGAAGATACCGGATTCGCCGCCGGTTTTGTACCAGAAGGGAATAGCAAAGTATATGAGCAGGCCCTCTGTGGCTGTGATAGGGGCCAGAAACTGTTCGGCCTATGGAGGACTTGCGGCAAAAGAACTGGGGAGAGCTTTAGCGGCGCAGAAAATTGTGGTAGTCAGCGGAATGGCAAGGGGAATTGACGAAATCAGTCAGTGGGCGGCCCTGGAGCAGGGAGGGGTCAGTATCGGCGTATTGGGAAGCGGAGTCGAGGTATGTTACCCGAAAGAAAACAGCCTGCTCTATGAACGTTTGCAGAAGGAGGGCTGTCTTTTGTCGGAAAACCCACCCTATACCCAGCCTCACGGAGGACTGTTTCCCTTAAGAAACCGCCTGATAAGTGGTTTGGCAGACGTTATTGTGGTGATTGAGGCAAAGGAAAAAAGCGGTACATTGATTACGGTAGACATGGCCCTGGAGCAGGGAAAGGAGGTGTATGCCATGCCGGGACGAATTACAGACAATCTTAGCCGTGGATGCAATAATTTAATCCGGCAGGGAGCGGGAATCTTACAGTCTCCACGGGAGTTTGCCGCTGAAATGGCCGAACTTTTGCTGGAAAAGGAAGAAAAGAAGCCGGCAGAAGAAAATCTTCCCTTTCTTACTCCCCACGAAAAAATATTGTATGGGCTTTTGGAGCCCCTTCCCTTATCGGTGGAAGACATCTGGCAGAAGGGCAGACAGATAAACCCGGGCCTAAGCCTGTCCCAGGTTATGGAAGGGCTGCTGATGCTGGTGATGAAGGGGAGGGCCAGTACCCATGAACAGTATTTTTACCGAAGTCATTTTGGGTAACAACGTGCTAAACCTTGTGAATGTAATATTTTCCGGTTGACAAAAACGGCATTTATTTGTATGATAAAGTCGAAAATTATGTGAACCAAGGCGGTCAAGTACTACTGAAAGGCACTGGTTCTATTTTTTATGGATGACGTAGGAAGAACTTCTAAAGGCTCATTTTCCACGGTTCGTAAAGATTAGGGATGCCCCGGGCGGCATCATGGAGGTTAGCATGTTTAAGTATATTGTAAAGCGTCTGTTGCTGGCATTGGTTACTATATGGGCAGTGGCAACCATCACCTTCTTTTTGATGAATATGGTGCCGGGAGGGCCCTTCCTTTCGGAAAAGGCAATCAGCCCTCAGGCGACGGCTGCTCTGGAGGCAAAATATGGTCTGGATAAGCCTTTTGCACAGCGTTACGCAACCTATATGACGGATGCTTTGCAGGGAGACTTTGGCGACAGCCTTAAGCAGAGGGGACGTACGGTTATGGATATTATCAGCATGAAATTCCCCATATCTGCCAGGTTGGGCGGTATATCGGTGCTTGTGGCTCTGACTATCGGTATTCCTCTGGGCTGCGTATCGGCTCTGAAAAGAGGAAAGTTTCTGGATAGCTTCATTTCAGTAGTGGCTACCTGCGGAATTGCGGTGCCAAGTTTTGTTATCTGCACCCTGTTGATGTATTTTATCGGTGTCAGGCTGCAATGGCTGCCTGTGGTGGGACTAAGCAGCTGGAAGCATTATATCATGCCGGTTATGGCCTTGGCCTTTTACCCTACCGCTTATATTATGCGTCTGATGCGTTCTTCCATGTTGGATGTACTGGGACAGGATTATATGCGTACGGCAAAAGCCAAAGGCTTGTCCGGCGTTGTGAGCCTCTTTAAGCATGCCTTAAGAAATGCGATTCTTCCTGTTATTACCTATGTAGGGCCTTTGCTGGCCTATACCGTAACGGGCAGCTTCGTGGTAGAGAAGATTTTTGTTATTCCGGGGCTTGGCGGTGAGTTTATTAAGGCGATTAACGGCCGTGATTATACGCTGATTATGGGTACAACCATCTTTTTGGCAACCCTGATTATTATTATGAATGTAGTCGTAGATATTATTTATAAAATTGTAGATCCCCGAATCAAATTAAAGTAAGGGACAGGCATGGAAAAAATGGAGGTAAGAATGAAAGAGAATCCTTTAAGTTTTCAGCTTAAGCTAAAGCCGGAGGACTTTCTGCCCGCTACTAAGGAGGAGAAAGAAAGCCAGGTCATCATGAGGGAAAGCGTGGGCTTCTGGAAGGATGGTATGCGGCGTCTGATGAAGAATAAGGTAGCCGTGGTCAGTCTGGCTGTGATTATTCTGATTATGATTTTTTCCTTTATTGTTCCTTCCTTTTATCCCTACTCCTATGGAGAACAGATTAAGGGAGCCAATAATTTAAAGCCTATGGAGTATTCTGCCGGGGAACAGGCGAAGATAGAGGCAGGGGAGAAGGTTTTTCCTCATATCATGGGTACGGATAAGCTGGGAAGAGACTATGCCATCCGTGTGATGATGGGGAGCCGTATCTCTTTGATGGTGGGGCTTATTGCCACCGGAATTATCCTGATTATCGGTTCTGCCTATGGTTCTATCGCTGCCTTTTTCGGCGGCTGGGTGGACTTGATTATGATGAGAATTGTGGACATCATTTATACCATACCGGATATTTTATTGATTGTTTTACTGTCCTTTTCTTTAAGAGCGCCTCTGCAGAAGCTGGTTCAAGTGCCGGGTTTTGGATGGCTGGGCGTGTTGGGAGAGAATCTGGTCAGTATCTTCATCGTGTTTGCTCTGCTTTATTGGGTAGGAATGGCCCGTATGGTACGAGGTCAGGTTTTGATGCTGAAGGAGAGCGAATATGTGACGGCGGCAAGGGCACTGGGAGTAAGCAACGGAAAGATTATCCGCAAACACTTACTGACCAACTGTATCGGAACTTTGATTGTTACCACAACCCTGCAGATTCCTTCCTCTATTTTTACAGAGAGCTTTTTAAGTTTCTTAGGTCTGGGTGTGGCAAAGCCGCTGCCTTCTCTGGGAAGTCTGGCCAGCGATGCGATTAACGGAATCAATACGAATCCGCACCTGCTGTTTATTCCGGCATTGTTAATCAGCTTGATTATTTTAAGCTTTAACCTGCTGGGTGATGGATTGAGAGATGCCTTTGACCCGAAGCTGAAGAATTAAAGGAATGTGATTAGAATGCTGCCATAACGGCAGAATGAGAGGTGACCATGGGAGAATATCTTGTTGACATAAAAAATGAACGTCTTTCCTTTTTTACTCCGGCGGGAGAAGTAAAGGCCCTGAATGATGTATCCATCTGCTTAAAGGAAGGGGAAGTATTGGGAATCGTAGGAGAAAGCGGTTCCGGAAAGTCGGTTACCGCATACAGTCTGATGGGGCTTACGGCCCATCCGGGAAGGCTTCTTGGCGGTACTCTGGAATTTAACGGTCATCATGTTGAAACCATGTCTGAAAAGGAAATGCGAACCATCCGGGGAAATGAAATTTCTATTATTTTTCAGGACCCGATGACCAGTTTAAACCCGGTATATACCATTGGGAATCAGATTGAAGAGGTGATTCTTCTTCATACCGATAAAAACAGGAAACAGGCCAGAGAAAGGGCAAAGCAGCTTCTGGAGCTGGTGGGAATCAATGAGCCGGATAAGCGGTTAAAGCAGTACCCCCATGAATTATCCGGCGGTATGCGTCAGCGTGTAATGATTGCCATTGCACTTGCCTGTGAACCCAAGCTGCTGATTGCAGACGAGCCTACTACGGCTCTGGACGTAACCATTCAGGCCCAGATTCTGGAACTGATGATAGAATTGAAAGAGAAGCTGGGAATGGCCATCATTATGATTACCCATGATTTGGGTGTGGTGGCAAGCATGTGTGAGAAGATTGCCGTAATGTACGCAGGAAGAATCGTAGAATACGGCAGCACAGAGGATATTTTTTACCGTCCCAGCCATGAGTATACCAAGGGATTGATTCGGTCTATTCCCCGTCTGGATACCAAAGAGCATGAGAAGCTGATTCCTATTGAGGGAACTCCGGTGGATATGCTGAATCCTCCGGCAGGCTGTCCCTTTGCCCCCAGATGTGATGCCTGCATGAAGATTTGCCTCAGGGAAATGCCTCCGGTTACGGAGTTAGAGGGCTGCCATTATACGCAGTGCTGGCTGCTGCAGAAGGAAGAAGCCAAAGCCGCCGGGAAAGGGGAAGGAAGAAAATGAGCGAGAAATTAGTACAAATTGAACATTTACGCCAATATTTTCCGGCAGGCGGCTATGGAAAGCGTAAAAAGTATATTCAGGCCGTAGACGACGTTTCTTTTTTCATTAATAAAGGGGAAACCCTGGGACTAGTGGGAGAGTCAGGGTGTGGCAAGACAACCACGGGCAGAAGTCTGCTTCGCCTTTATGAGCCGACGGGGGGGCGCTTTGTCTATGACGGACAGGTGGTCTTCGATGTGGAAAAGAAGATTTGGGCGGATATGCTTCCTTATCGAAAGAGGATGCAGATTGTTTTTCAGGACCCCTACGCCAGCCTGGACCCCCGTATGACGGTAGGGGATATTGTGGGAGAGGCCATCGATGTACACAAGCTGGCAAAAAGTAAAGAAGAACGCTACGAAATTATTATAGAGATGCTTCGGAGGGTAGGTCTAAACTCTGAACATGCCAACCGCTATCCCCATGAATTTTCCGGGGGACAGAGGCAGCGTGTGGGTATTGCAAGAGCGTTGGCGGTGAGCCCTGAGTTCATCGTCTGTGATGAACCTATTTCAGCTCTGGATGTATCCATTCAGGCGCAGGTAATTAATATGTTTGAGGAACTTCAGGAGGAACTGGGACTGACTTATCTGTTTATTGCCCATGACCTTTCCGTAGTTAAGCATATTTCCAATCGTATTGGCGTGATGTATCTGGGACGGCTGGTGGAGCTGGCAGACAGCTATGAGCTTACCTCCAATCCCATGCACCCCTATACCCAGAGTTTGATTTCCGCTATCCCTATTGCTGACCCTAAGGTGGCAAAGGAAAGCAAACGAATCATTCTGGAAGGGGATGTGCTCAGTCCTTTGAATCCCCCCAGCGGCTGCCGTTTCCGCACCAGATGTCCCTATGCGGATGAACAGTGTGCAGCCCAGGCTCCCCAGTGGAAAGAAGCCAGGCCGGGCCATTTTGTGGCTTGTCACCATCTGGATAAATGCAACTGAGCCAGGCGGGCTTTGAAAAATGGATATGTTCCCTGTCAGACAGATAGGTGAAACAGCAAATGAGGGGTTGTTTTTCAGGATAAACACTTGTACCGCAGCAGCGGGCGAGGTTTATTATATATTTTTTCATAATACTAAGAGGAGGAAAAACTATGAAAAAGAGAATTTTGGCACTTTTCATGGCAGTGGCTATGGTCGGTCTGACCGCCTGCGGAGCCGATAAGAGTGCTACAACTGGCACAGATGTCAGTACCGAATCTGGCACTGCACAAAGCACTGCCACCGGGGAGAAAATTCTGTCCGTACAGATTGGCCCCAATCCGGAAACCATCGACCCTGCACTTAACTCTGCGGTAGATGGCGGTAATATGTTACTGCATTCTTTTGAATGTCTTTTGACGGTTGCCGAAGACGGAAGCATCGCTCCCGGACAGGCTGAAAAATGGGAAGTTTCCGAGGACGGACTTACCTGGACCTTCCATTTAAGAGAAGGACTGAAATGGTCCGACGGCAGCGATTTAACCGCAAACGATTTCGTTTATAGCTGGAAGAGAGTATGTGACCCTAATACGGCAGCTCCTTATGCAGAAACCGTACTGGGTATGGTGGCTGGTTATGACAAGGCCATCGAAGGCGATTTAGATGCTTTACAGGTAGTGGCACAGGATGACCGTACTTTAGTGGTTACTTTATCCAATCCCTGCCCTTACTTCGATACCCTGGCAGCTTTTGCTACCCTGAGCCCTGTTCAGCAGGCAACCATTGAAGCAAACGGCGATTCCTGGGCCGTAAATGCAGACACCTATATTTCCAACGGAAGTTTTCATGTAACCGAGTGGGTACCTGGTTCTCATATTTTAATGAGCAAGAACCCTTACTACTGGAATGCAGACGCTATTAAACTGGATGGAATCAAATTCAACCTGATTGAGGACCCTAACGCTTCCTATAGTGCATACCAGACCGGTGATTTGCTGTTCATCAAGGACGTTCCTACAGAGGAAATCCCTTCTCTGGAAGGAAATCCTGAATTTCATATCGACCCGATTATTGGAACCTACTACATCAGCCTGAATCTGGAAAGAGAGCCTTTCAACAATCCTTTAGTGCGTAAGGCTTTAAGTCTGGCAATCGACCGTGAATACGTTGCCGGTACCATTATGCAGGGAACCTATAGCGCAGCAAGTAATTTCATGGGTCCTGGATGGGTTGATGCAACGGGTGAGTTCTTTGATAATGCAAACGGCGGAAAACCTTACATTGATAATGCAAATTATGAGGCTAATTTAGAGGAAGCTAAGGTTCTGCTGGCAGAAGCGGGCTATCCTAACGGAGAAAACTTCCCTGCCATTACCTATTCCACCAACGATGCTGGCTACCATGTTGCCGTGGCAGAATATTTACAGCAGGCATGGGGAGAGCTTGGTATTGAGCTGAAGGTGGATGTTGTAGAATGGGCATCCTTCACTCCTATGCGTCGTAACGGTGAATATGACTCATCCCGTAACGGTTGGGTAGGTGATTATACCGACCCTTCCAATATGCTGGAGTTATTGTACAGCACCAACGGAAATAACGATGGAAAATACAATAATCCTGAATTTGATGCAGCTATTGAAACTTCCAGAACCACTACAGATACAGCAGCACGTTTTGAGGCTCTTCATCTTGCAGAGGATATTTTAATGGAAGATACAGCTTGTATCCCTGTGGCTTACTACAATGACTTTTGGTTACAGAGCCAGAAGATTACAGGAATGTGGCATTCTCCTTACGGCTACTGGCACTTCATGTATGCTGATATTGTAGATGACGCTACAATAGAAGCCAGCCTGGAAGAGGGTGATACGGTAGAATTGACCGCCGAAGAGGCTGACAGTGTTGAAATCAGTCTTGAAGAAGGTGAATCCGTTGTAGAAATCCTTCTGGAAGAATCCGAAGCAGCAACTATTGAGGCCGCTACGGAAGCAGCTACAGAAGTAGCAGCAGAATCCGGTGCAACAGAAACCGGCGCTGCACAGACAGAAGCAGCAGAATAATTTTGAAACGGCCGAATATTGAATAAGCGGTTTAGGACCCCATGCCATTGGTATGGGGTTCTTTGCATACTTTTTTATATTGCAGATTATAGAGGGTAGTGTCAATAAAATACAAATGTTTGTCAGATAAACACATTTTTGGGTTGACAAAATTCGGGCAAATGGGTAGAATAAGGACAATGTCATGTGAACCAAGGCGGTTTAGCATTACTAAACTGCTTTGGTATTCTTTTGTTTATGGGAAGGGGCATTAACGTATTGACGGAAAGAAGGAGCGGATATTGAAGAGAAGATACCTGAAGGATTATATTCGTGACGACAGCGGTGGTTTTCGTTATACAGGCAGATTCTACTGCACAGCGATTTCTGATGAGGAGAGAAGAAGAAAGGGCTTTATGGGAATCGCCGGAGGAATGCTTGGGATTGTATTGATTCTTGCCGCCATATCCGTAAATTGCCTTGGGAATAGGACACTTTATGTGGTTCTGCCTCTGGAGTTCAGCCTTTTATGCTATGGATATTACCTTTCTGGGGTAATTACCTTCTTCAAGGCGGCTAACCGGATGGAGCTTCGCATTTATGAAGGGGCCTATTTAAGGACGATTCAGTCCCTGACCATTGCCCTGCTGCTTCAGCTTTTTTCCCTGATGGGAGAGCTGTTTCTGATTGTTCGTTACAAAGGCAGTACAGGGGAGGGGGAGTTTTTCTTACTGTTTTGGATTCTTCTTATTCTGGGTCTGGGCCTTATCCTTTGGAGAAGGCAGCGGAAACTGACCAATGGGGTAAGTGAGGAGCAACATCCTATATAAAAGGTTTCGATAAAGCGGACTTTGTAAATCTTTATGCAAAGGAACCTTTATATAGAAAGAAATTTGCAGGTCTGAAAAGAGGAGCTGCATAGAAAAAGACAGGAGGAAACTATGAAAAGAAAATTACTTTCTATTCTTCTGGCAGGTGCAATGACCATTGGTTTATTATCCGGCTGCGGCGGCACCACAGGAGAAGGCAACACTCCCCAGGGAACGGGAGGCACTGAAGGCTCAGAAGCAGCCGGTTCATCCGCTTCCGGGGACACACCGTTGGTGGTGGGAATTTCACCCTTCAGCGGAAAATTCTCTCCCTTTTTCAGGGAAAGTGTATTTGATAAGAATGCTGTGGAGGTGACCCAGATAGGCTTAATCGGAAACGACCGCCAGGGGGCTATCATTTACAATGGAATTGAGGGAGAAACCCATAACTATAACGGCGTCGACTATACTTATTATGGGCCTGCCAATATCGCAGTGACCGAGAATGCGGACGGAACCGTTTACTACGATATTCAGCTCAGACAGGATATTACTTTTTCTGATGGAACGCCCATGACCATCGATGACGTTATCTTCAATCTGTATGCTTACTGTGACCCCACCTATGATGGTTCTGCTACTCTGTTTTCCCAGCCCATTCAGGGACTGGAAGAGTACCGCTCCGGTGTGGAGGCCCGTTACAAGCTGATTTTACAGGCCGGAAGAGACGGCTATAAGGAAACGGAATTCTATACCGAAGACCAGTACAATACCTTCTGGGAATGCTTTGATGCAGCGGGTGAAGCCTTTGCCCAGGAAATCGTGGACTACTGCATCGCAGCGGAACAGGGAGAGGACGTGGCAACCGCAGCCGCAGCATGGGGCTTTGAGGGCCTGGCGGCGGAAGCAACCGCAGCCGACTTCTTTGCCGCTATTGTGGAAAAGTACGGCTATGATTTATCCGACGAAGGCATCAACGTGGAGACGGCAGGAACGGACATTACCTCTTTCCTGACGGAAAAGCTGGAAGAGGTGGATGCAACCCTGACTGCCGGCGTTCAGACCGGAGAATCCGCAGCCAACATCAGCGGTATCCAGAGAATCGATGATTATAATGTGAGGGTGGTGATGACGGAGGTTTCCGCTACGGCCATTTACCAGTTTGGCTTCATGGTTGCTCCCCTTCACTACTATGGGGATACTTCCCTTTACGACTATGAAAACAACCAGTTTGGCTTCCCCAAAGGTGATTTGAGCCTCCTTCGCTCAAAGACGGCACAGCCTGTGGGAGCAGGTCCTTACAAGTTCGTTAAATTTGAGAACGGCGTAATTACTTATGAAGCAAACGATAGCTATTACTTAGGGGCTCCCAAGACAAAGTATATGAACCTCCTCCAGACCCAGGAGTCGGACAAGTTAAACGGCGTGATTACGGGAACCATCGACATTACCGACCCTACCTACAGTAAGGATAATGTGGCGGCTATTCAGAAGGCCAACGGCGGAGAGGTAAGCGGCCCTGTGATTAGCGTAAGTACGGTGGACAACCTGGGGTACGGATATATTGGCATGAATGCAGCAGTAATGAGCGTAGGCGGCGATAAGGGCTCTGAGGCATCCAAGAATCTGCGTAAAGCCTTCGGTACCATCTTCGCTGTATACCGTGACGTGGCGATTGATTCCTACTACGGAGAAGGGGCTTCAGTCATCAACTACCCTATTTCCAATACCTCCTGGGCTGCACCCCAGTCCACCGACGAGGGATATAAAGTGGCCTTTTCCACGGATGTAGAGGGCAACGATATTTACACCTCCGGCATGACCGAAGAGGAAAGATATGCAGCGGCAAAAGAAGCGGCCTTAGGCTTTTTAGAGGCGGCAGGCTATACCGTAACCGACGGAAAGGTAACGGCGGCTCCTGAAGGGGCATCCCTTGAATATGAACTGTTGATTCCCGGAGACGGTGCAGGAGACCACCCTTCATTTATGATTTGCACTTTGGCTAAGGAGGCGCTGGCAGAAATCGGCATCAATTTAATCGTTACCGACTTGACCCAGTCCTCAGACCTTTGGACCGCATTGGAAGCGGAAACCTGTGCAATGTGGGCGGCAGCCTGGCAAGCGACCATCGACCCGGATATGTATCAGATTTACCATCCTGAAGGCGGCTCCAACTACCAGTATGCAATCGATGACGCTGATTTGTCCCAGTTGATTATCGACGCCCGTTCTACTACGGACCAGGCGTTCAGAAAGCTGATTTATAAGGAGTGTCTGGATATTATTATAGACTGGGCAGTGGAGATTCCCGTATACCAGAGACAGAACGCAATAGTCTTTAGTACAGAGCGTGTGAATATGGATACGGTAACCCCTGATATTACCACCTTCTATGACTGGGTAGCTGAGATTCAGAACGTGGAATTGAATTAATCCACAGCAGGCAGTTTGGTTCTGAAAGGGAGCCAGGCTGCCCCGCCTGCGGGCGGGACAGCCAACTGCGTACCCGGCAACGGCTTCAAAAAGCGGTGAAACCGCTGCTTGATACGCAGTTATGCTTTTAAACGATAAAAAAGGAATGGAGGAAGAATAAATTGCGTAAGTACATTTTACAACGAATCCTGTTATCCATCGTCATCCTGTTTTTTGTTTCCCTGATTATTTATACGCTGATGCGCTGTCTGCCCACCTCATACATTGAGCAGGTAGCCAGAGAGAAGTCCATGCAGCCGGGAAGCAAAAGCTTTGAGGAGTGGATGGAGCAGTTAACCGCCCTGTACAATATGGATAAGGGCATCCTGGAGGGATTTTTTGCCTGGATAGGCTCCATGTTCAGAGGAGAGTTTGGTGACAGTTGGAAGTGGACCGTTCCAGTGGCAGACAAATTCAAAGAAACGGTGTGGGTATCCTTTACTATGGGAGCTATTGCTTTCGTTCTGGAGGTGATTATTGCCATACCTCTGGGAGTGATTGCGGCAACGAAGCAGTACAGTAAGGCTGATTACACTATTTCCGTAGTGGCACTGGCGGGAATTTCCCTGCCCACCTTCTTTTTTGCCTCCCTGTTGAAGCTGGTTTTTGCTGTTAAGCTGGGCTGGTTTGACCTCTATGGTCTGGTAGGCCGTAACTACGAATATCTGGATGCCATGGGAAAGTTTATGGACAGGGCCAATCATCTGGTGATGCCGGTGGTTACGCTGGTGGTAGTCAGCATGGGTTCCCTGATGCGTTATACCCGTACCAATATGCTGGAGGTACTGAATGCAGATTATATCCGTACCGCAAGGGCGAAGGGGCTGAGTGAGAAAAAGGTGGTTTACCATCACGCTTTCCGCAACACCCTTATTCCCATGGTGACCATTTTGGGCGGCTCCCTGCCTGCTCTGTTTTCCGGCGCACTGATTACGGAGACCCTTTTCGGCATTCCCGGAATCGGTTATGCTTCCTATTATTCCATGACAGCGGGAGACATCCCCTTCTCGATGTTTTATCTGGTATTTATTGCAATTACAACGCTTTTGGGCAACCTGATTACGGATATTCTGTATGCGGTGGTAGACCCTCGTGTGCGTGTATCATAGGAGATAAAGATGAGCGAAATAAAGGAAAAAATGACTACAAATAAAACTGAGCAGGAGTACTCCCTGAATGATGACCGCCGGGTGAAGGTTCTGTCTCCGGGGGCTATGGTAGCCAAACGTTTTTTTCGTAACCGTCTGGCGGTTACGGGCCTGATTATCCTGGTGTTTATGTTTTTGTTTTCCTTTGTGGGAGGAATGATTTCCCCTTACAGAGAGGACGAGGTTTTCTACCGCAGGGATTATCAGAAGAAGGAGTATGCAGGCGTAATTGAAAGTCAGGAGGTACGGTTTGCCAGTGCAGGGGCCGAAATTCCTTTTGACGGTCTGGTGCAGGCTCAGACGGTACTGGCTATTCAGAAGAAACAGGACAGCTTTTCCTATAAGGATGTAGAGTATACTCTGGTGCAGGATGGGGAAGATTTATACAGTGTATACAGTGGGGGCAGCCTTATTGGCATTGCTTTTAAGAATGTCATCAGTTCTGCCATAGAGGGAGAAAATATTCCCTTTGCTTTACAGTATGAATCACTGAAAGCCTATGAAAATGGAGAAAAGAATTTTATTGTGGCAGGAGAAAGCTATCAGTTGGACGATGAAGGACTGGTGAGCAGAGGCGGAGAGGAAGTTGCCTATATCAGTCACTATATCGTTCAGGCAGTTATGTCGGATGTCTTTTTGACCAGAGAATTTAAGGAACTGGTGGCAGAAGCCATTGAAAACGGCCAAGAGAGCTTTGTTCATACAGAGGTCGACGGCGTGGAATATGAATACACTATTTCCTATGATGCCACAAAGAACATCTGGTCCGTTTTACAGGAAAAGGAAACCAGGGTGTTTGATACTTATTCCTCACCCAGCAGGGAGCACTGGCTGGGAACCGATAAAAACGGCATGGATATGCTGACCCGTATCATGTACGGCGGACGGGTATCTTTGATTATCGGTTTCATCGTGGTATTTATCCAGACCGCTATTGGTGTTACTTTGGGCGGTATTGCCGGTTACTTCGGCAAATGGGTGGACAATCTGATTATGCGTATTGTGGATATTTTCTATTGTATACCCAATATGCCTGTTATTATCATTTTAGGTGCGACTATGGACGGAATGCGTGTGGACCTCAAGGTTCGTATGCTGTTTTTAATGCTGCTGTTAGGCTTTCTTGGATGGGCTTCCTCGGCCCGCCTGGTGCGGGGACAGATTCTGTCTCTGCGTGAGCAGGAGTTTATGGTGGCCACAGAGGCTACGGGAGTGCGTACCGTAAACCGTATTTTCAAACATCTGATTCCGAACGTAATTCCGCAGCTTATCGTTGCCTGCACTATGGGACTTGGTTCCACCATTATTACGGAATCCACCCTTTCCTTTTTGGGACTGGGAGTTAAATTCCCCTTTGCCTCCTGGGGAAATATTATTAACGATGTAAACGATACTTATGTTTTAACGACTTATTGGTTTATCTGGATTCCGGCAGGTATATGTCTGCTGCTTACCGTTTTAGCCTTCAATATTCTGGGTGACGGTCTCAGAGACGCCTTTGACCCCAAAATGAAGAGATAGAAAGGAGAGGCATATAATGTTTAAGAAAAAAGCAGAAGGTTATCTCTCCTCAAAAGAGTCCCGCAGGATTTCCAGCCAGAACCGTAAAATTATGAATGAACTGGAAAAGAAGAGAAAACGAAAGAATGTGCCGGAGTCTGAGTATGTGACGAAGATGAGGGACGAAGAAAACGTTTTGGAAATTGACAATCTGCATACCTATTTCTTCACCGATGCAGGTACGGTAAAAAGCGTCAATGGCGTAAGTTTTGACGTGCCTGTGGGAAAAACGGTGGGGGTAGTAGGAGAGTCCGGCTGCGGAAAGTCGGTAACCAGTCTTTCCATTATGCAGCTTGTACAGCGTCCCCAGGGGCAGACCGTGGAAGGCGAAATTCGTCTGAATCTGGGAGAGGGCAAGGCAATCAATATCGTGAATACCCCCAATGAGAAGATGCAGGCCATCCGTGGAAATTATATCTCCATGATTTTTCAGGAGCCTATGACCTCTTTGAATCCGGTGTTCCGTATTGGAGCCCAGGTGGATGAGGTCATTGCCCTTCACCACCCGGAGATGAACAGGGAGGCAGTGAAGGACAGAACCATCGAGATGCTTAAGCTGGTGGGTATCGCCAACAGCGAAGGAGTATACCGGATGTACCCCCATGAACTATCCGGCGGTATGCGTCAGCGTGTGGTTATCGCTATGGGCCTGGCCTGTAATCCCCGTCTGGTCATTGCGGATGAACCCACCACCGCTTTGGATGTTACCATTCAGGCACAGATTCTGGATTTGCTCAGGGAGCTGAAGGATAAGATTAACAGTTCCATTATGCTGATTACCCATGATTTGGGGGTAATTGCGGAGATGGCGGACTATGTAGTGG
>JBNMJJ010000015.1:0-15149 GCA_050873745.1 Lachnospiraceae bacterium
CCTCAACATCGAAGCGGTCCTCGATTTCTCCCAGCATACTCATAAAGTCGAAGGAAGTAAAGCCCAAATCCTCCATAAAACGGGATTCCGGCTGAATATCCTTTTTGTCTACTTCCACATATTCCGTAATTATATCCACTAACTGCTCAAACATCTTTCTTTTCCTTTCTCTTCCTGTTCAAGGTATCTGCCAGCGGTTTAACTTTCTAAACCATACTGATAATCTCGCCAATGCTCAAATCCGGGTTTTCAATTCCCTTAAACATAATCCTGCACAAATAATAATAAAAATATTCCAGTTTTTCCCTGGAAACAGCCTCTGTCTGATGCTCAAAATTAAAATCCAGTCCGTTGTCATCGGTTCTGTGCATAACCGTAAGGTACATTGCCTGTGTGCTGGCCCCATTGGGATACCATTTTGTCTTATAATGAATATCCCCTAACTGGGTCAGTCCCTTATCCTTAAGAGTCAGCGGCTGATAGGTTAAAGACATAGGCTCATAGGTTCTTCCCGGCTCCACCGGATAAAGCTTTCTTCGGTAGGTCATATATTCTACCGGATTGAAATTGGTATGGCGGAAGGTCTCGTTTTGTTCATCCCGGATTTGGTGAATCCCCTCCATGAAGGTTTTATCCTCCGAAATAATGGTTCTGAAGGGGAAAGAATGAATACGGGTTCCTCCCGATTTTTTCTCTGCCAGGGTAGCCCGCCTTGCATAAGCCACATTGATGGACACATCGTCATTCCCATTCATCTTCTGCAAATAGGTACGAATCCCCATAATCAGCAAACACTGCAGGGAAATATGCTGCTCTTCACAAAACTGCATCAGCACTTTGGTAGGCTCTGCCTCCAGATGAAAAATATCCAGCGTGGCATCCACATTTCCGGAAATAAACTGCGCTGCTCTGGCTTTCGGATTGGTTTTTCTTTCTCTTTCCAATGCCCCTGGGCCGTCAATTCCATTATAAATAGGCTCAGACCGCTCAATCAACTTATAAAAATATTCTCTGTCCCTCTGCTGTGCCTTACTTCCCGCTTCATACTCCAAATCCTTTTCTAACTGCTCCAGGTAAGACCGCATGGGCTTGGGATACTCCACTTCTTCATACATCATGCTGCAGTAAATCTCGATAACGTCTCTTAAAAAAGCAATCAGGGACTGGGCATCCATAATCAGGTGGTCTCCCAGCAGATACAGCCCATGATAACCATCCGGCGTGGTAATCATCACAATCCGGTTCATAGGAGAATCCTCTCTGGGAAAAGGTATCCTGGTCCACTCCTTCATGGTCTTTTCCGCTTCCTCCATAGTCTGTCCCGTAAAATCCACATAGTCAATCCAGAAATCTTCATGCTCCGGTATGTACTGATACCATTCCCCTTCTTTCTTGTCATAGGCAAAGCGGATTCGCATAGATTCACAGCGTTCATAAGACTGCATGATTGCCTTATATAACACATCCCTGTCTATATCATATTGGATAGTCAGACTGGTTCCTACATTTACCACTTCTTTTTTGGGACAGTAATCCAGATAATAAAAATGGAACTTCTGTGCCACGGTCAGCGGATAGGTTTTATATCCCTTTCTTGTTTTCATTGGTCTCCTCCAAATAATTCTTCCTGAAACTTGTTCAAAGCCTGCTCATAGGCCTCTCTGTTTTTAAAGTAGCTTTCTCCATGAGCTGCATCCTCAACAATCAAAATTTCTTTCGGAGACCTACAGCAGTCATAAATTTCCCGGCACATAGAAGTGGGAACGAAGGTATCTTTCGAGCCATGAATAAACAGAATCGGCACCTTTGCCTTAGCCACCTCACGCTTTGCGTTGCATTCATCCATTCCATAGCCCGCCATCCTTTTATTAATGGCATCAGATAAAGGAATAACCGGAAAGGCCGGAAGATGGTACATAGAGTGTAAAACATGGGTAAACACTTCCTTGGGCGAGGTAAAGGCACAGTCAGAGATAATCCCCTTAACCTGCTTCGGCAAATCCAATCCACTGGCCATCAATACGGTGGAGCCTCCCATGGAAATTCCATGAAGCAAAATTTCCACATCCTCACCACAGGTTTCGATTACCCAATGAATCCAGCCCAGGGCATCCTCTCTGTCCAGGCAGCCAAAACCGATGTATTCTCCTTCACTGCTTCCGTGGGCCCGGGCGTCCGGGTGCAGCATTCCATAGCCCTGCTGCAGATAATAACAAGATAAGCCGATAAAATCCTTTAATCCCTGGCTGGTATAGCCATGAAAACAAATTACCACCCTTTTCTTTCCTTCCAAAACAGGCTTTGGAGGAAAATAGGCTGCATGCAGTTTAAGGCCGTCAAAGGAGGTCTGATATACGTCCTCATGCTCCTGTGCCAATACGTATTCCTTACGCTGGCTCAGAATCTCCTTATATTGAGACCAGTCTGTTCCCGCCATTTTCGTGGTTCTTTCCACATCGGTATGGGCTCTTTTCATTACACGGCGATAAAAATAAGCCGTTTCAATCGCTCCTACAGCCGCTGCTGTGCCGACGCCAAGGGCCCACAGGGGCAGGAGCTTCTTCTTTTGTTTCATTTTTTCTTTTTCCTCTCTTTTTTTGCCATGTCTATAATTTCCTTCAATCTGAGAGCCTTATCCAAATCCCCCTCCACTTTAAGCCGGTGAGCAAGAAATTCCGTTACCGGGTCCGCCTTCCCCTCCGCCATCTTCAGGAAGGTTTCCGGATTACTGATGAAAATGGCCTGGCGGTCGTAATACTCATACGGTTCTATGTGGAGCTGACCGTCTTTTACCTCTACATAGAAGATTCCCCCCGCTTCCTTATCCTCGATATTAAATTGGAAAGCAAGATGCTCCCGAATACCGCTCACATCCGTTCCAATAAATCTGCTCTTCATTTCCTGAAAAAATTCTGCATAAGTCATTTCTCTACCTCCATTCCCAAGCGTTCCTTCTTACTTTTGTTCTGTTCTGCCAAACTCATCCGCCGCTTTTTCCTGCTCTTCCTCCTCCAGCTTCTTATACTTATCCTCTTCCTGAGGCGTGGGAACCAGGCTCATAATTACGCTTTTGTTCTGACGTTTCATGTAAAAATAACCCAGAACGGCAAAAATAATTGCCCCCACAAAGTTCACCAGAAGGTCCTTCATGGTGTCAATCAGGCCTATATCCAAATATCCCCCCACCCCCAGAGGCTGTCCATTAATGATTACCTCTTCGATTTCGGGAATCAACACCCTGAGATTTTGCTTCGTGGAATCCAGATAGGTAGAGGATATGGTATGGATTACCGTATCTTTTTGCATATCCATCTTAAAAAAGGTATCCATTCCATACTCAAAAAACTCCCACAAAACGCCTATGGTCATAGAAAAGCTGAAAGCAACGATAGCCAGAAAAAGGGGAGACAGATTAAAGTGCTGCCTTCTGTGCCTGTTCAAAAGCTCCACCAGAGAGAAGCCGATTGCCGCACACAAAAAACCGTTCAGCGTGTGCAGAATCGTGTCCCAATAGGGAAAATGGATATAAAAGGACTGGATTTCTCCCAAAATCTCTGCGGCAAAAATAAAAAACAAAATAATAATTTCCAGTACCGAGGGAAATTCCACCTTAAAAGTAACCTGTAAAATACTGGGCATCACCATCAGAACCAGGGTCAGCAGGCACAGGAACACGTTCTCATAATTCCCATTGAAAAACTGCAGAACCATCATCAGAATAACCACTATGCGCATTCCGCTGTATACCAAAAAGGTACTCTTGTTTTCCGTCAGTTCCAGTTGTACAGCTTTCCAAAATTTTGGTCGTTTTTCTTTTCCCGTCATCTTTTCTCCGTTTCCAGGCCTGCTTTCCTGATTCAAAAGCGGCAGCTTATGGTATTTTATTGCAGCGATGTCTTCACCGTTACATTTTATCCATCTTTTGTCCGTTTATTTCTCCCGTATAAAAACAAATTCCTTAAGGGAGGACAATTCCTCATGAAAACGGTAATTCAGCCGGTCAAATTCCTTTATCTGCTCCGGCTTCGCTATTCGCTTTTCTGCCATAAAACGAACCATCTCTCCCCTGGCCATTTTAGCGTAGGTGCCTTTCTGCACCGGCTTTTCCCCGGAAAATTCTGCAAAAACACAGGTAATGAAGCTGTCCTCCGGCTGCAGATACTTCTCAATGCACTGAGAGTATTCTTTGGAAGCCAGATTGATAATCACCCTGTCCTCATCCAGCACTTCCTTATATAAATCGTCTTTCCAGAAGGCATACAGATTAGCAGTTCCTTCAATCCCCGCTTTGGCCTGCATTTCCAACCGATAAGGGGCGACCCCGTCCATAGGCTTTAATACTCCGTAGAAACCGGAAAGAATCCGCAGGCTCCTTTGGATGTACTCCAGCATTCCCTCCTCAAAGACCGCAGGCGCCATGTATTGGTACTGGATTCCTTCATAAGAAAGAATAGCCGGCGTCAGATTTTTATGTAGCTCCATGGTTTCAATACGCTCTACATTCTGCCTGGCAATCTTGTCATTGCAGCCCCACAGCTTCTTCAGTCCTTCAGGGCTCTGGCTCCTTAACCAGGAGAGAATCTGTTCTGTCTTTTCCAGAAAAACCGGAATACCAACGGCTCCCAGGGTATCGCTGTCATGGTTCATCTTCTTTGCCGGGGAAATAATAATACGCATAAATATCCTCTTTCTTTTGTTTACTGCTCCAGTTCTTTAAGCATCTGCTCCGGATTTTCCGCTGCTCTTACCTTCTCAAGAGCCTTCACAATCGTTCCTTCCTCATCAATCAGATAGGTTGTCCGCACTATACCCATGGAAACCTTACCGTACAGCTTCTTTTCCTGCCAGACATCATAAGCCTTAATCACTTCCAGTTCAGGGTCCGCCAGCAGGGGAAACTTAAGATTATATTTCTCGGCAAAACGTTTGTGGCTGGCCACACTGTCTTTGCTGATGCCGATAACCACTGCATTCCTCTCATGAAATAAAGGATAACGTTCCGTGAAGCCGCAGGCCTGCTGTGTGCAGCCGGGCGTATTGTCCTTGGGATAAAAATACAGGATTACTTTCTTTCCTGCAAATTCCTTCAATGTGTGTATAACACCGTCCTGATCCGGAAGGGAAAACTCCGGAGCCTTTGTTCCTACAGCTAACATAATTTTATTCCTCCTTTGAATTTTATAAGTTAAATCATACCATATCCATAGGAAAAGAAAAATCTATTTTTCTATCTTTTTTCCATAAAGCCCATTGCATTTTTTCAAAAAATTTGGTTAGCTAATAGAGTAACCTGTAAAAAGATGAAATTTAACAACGAGGAAGGTGTATGATATGAAGCCCATTAAAGAAGGAAAAGTAAGGGAAATTTATGATAACGGTGACAGCCTGATTATGGTAGTGACCGACAGAATAAGCTGCTTTGATGTGATATTAAATAATGATGTGACAAAAAAGGGAACCGTACTCACCCAAATATCCCGTTTTTGGTTTGATTTGACCAGGGATATTGTTCCTAACCATATGATTTCCACCGATGTGAAGGATATGCCTGAATTTTTCCAAAAGCCCCAATTTGACGGAAACAGTATGATGTGCAGGAAGCTGAATATGCTTCCCGTAGAATGTATCGTTCGCGGTTATATTACGGGCAGCGGCTGGAAAAGCTATCAAAAGGACGGCACCGTATGCGGTATCAGGCTGCCGGAAGGCCTGAAAGAATCCGACAAATTACCGGAGCCAATCTACACACCTTCCACCAAAGCTGAGCTTGGTGAGCATGATGAAAATATTTCTTATGAACAGAGTATTGAGCATCTGGAAAAGGCCTTCCCCGGAAAGGGCCGGGAATATGCCGAAAAGCTCCGTGACTATACTATAGCTCTTTACAAAAAATGTGCTGATTATGCCCTCACCAGAGGAATTATCATTGCGGATACCAAGTTTGAATTCGGTCTGGATGAGAACGGCAGCATCGTTCTGGGCGATGAAATGCTGACCCCCGACAGTTCCCGTTTCTGGCCCGCAGATGAATATGAACCAGGGCACGGCCAGCCCTCCTTTGACAAGCAGTTTGCCAGAGACTGGCTCACCGACAATGAGGGTCATAATTGGACTCTGCCTCAGGATATTGTGGATAAGACCATTGCCAAATATCTCCAGGGCTATGAAATGCTGACCGGGAAAAAACTCTGATTTCTTAGGATTCTCCATGCTGCTTTGCGGCATCTCAAATCGGTGGGGAGAATGCCTATTTCTGGGTATTCTCCGGGTGTGAGCCCGGCATATGCTTCGCATAAGCCTCTGAAGTTCTTTGCGCATGCCCTTTGGGCATGATTTAGCCCTCTGGCGTGAGCATTAGAACTTCTTCTCACGCTACTGTTCACATTTTTAGGAGGTGGTTTCTTTGGCAAGACCCCGAAAAAGCAGAAAAGTCTGCCAACTGCCTGAGTATATGGAATTCGGCCCCCTGGATGCCGTTTCCCCAAAAGAGCCTCTGCTTCTTACGGTAGACGAGTACGAGACTATACGTATTATTGATAAGGAAGGCTTTTCCCAGGAAGAATGCAGCGAATACATGAAGGTGGCTCGTACTACCGTACAGCAGATTTATACCCAGGCCCGTTATAAAATTGCACTTGCTCTGGTAGACGGCCACCCTCTGAAAATCGAAGGCGGTGAATATCAGCTATGTGACGGTGAAGAGGAATTCTGTGACTGCGGCGGCTGTCTCAAGCACAGGCTGCGCCGTCAGACACAAAATACGGACAGCTAAGGAAACGCTGATAAAATCACCGTTTCCTTAATATTTTATCAGGAAATCAACCAATGGAAAGGGGGAATCCCTTTTGCTGTTGATTTATATAAAAGGAATGGAGGAAACAAAACGATGGGAAATAATCCTTATGCCGGTACAAAAACCGAGAAAAACCTGTGGGAAGCCTTTGCAGGAGAGTCCATGGCCAGAAATAAATACACTTATTTTGCTTCTGTAGCCAGGAAACAGGGCTTTCAGCAGATTGCCGCCCTGTTTGAAGAAACGGCCAACAATGAGAAGGAGCATGCAAAGCTGTGGTTCAAGGCTCTTGGCGAGGTTGGCGATACTGCCGAGAATCTGCTTCATGCAGCCGAAGGCGAAAACATGGAATGGACCGATATGTATGACCGTATGGCAAAAGAGGCTGAAGAGGAAGGTTTTACCGCTTTGGCTGAACAATTCCGAGGTGTGGCCGCCATCGAAAAAACACATGAGGAACGTTATCGTGCCCTTCTGAAGAATGTAGAAACTGCTCAGGTATTCGAAAAGAGCGAGGTTCAGATTTGGGAATGCCGCAACTGCGGACATATTGTTGTAGGGGTAAAGAAAGCTCCTGAAGTTTGTCCTGTCTGTAAACATCCCCAAAGCTTTTTCGAAATCCGTAAAACCAATTACTAAGCCGATATAGTTAAGGCTGAAGAATACCCTATTTCAGGTATTCTTCAGCCTTAAATTATTACATAACCTTCTTTTCTTTGGCTTTTATATTTTAAATAACGATTATTTTTTCTTTAAATTTTATTTTTTATCTTTTCTTTTTTCCTGTTTTGTTGTAAGATAGTTTCAAGATAATTGCAGTGGTTAGTTGATTGAATTGAATTGTATTACTTGTGTTTTGTGATGAGGCTGCCATTGAGGTAAGCTCTTTGTCACCTATGTTTTTTATGTAAGAAAGGATGAGCATATGTTAGATTCACAGGACATTAAATTATTACAAAATATGATTGTAACCACTATCGGCCAACAACTGGATGAACGCTTCGATGAGCAGAACAGGAAATGGGAGCAGCGGCTGGATGAACGCTTCGACAAGCAAGATAAGAAGTGGGAGGAAAAGCTGGAACGAATTCTTGACAAACGTTTTGCCGAAAGTGAGAACATGATTCTCGAAGAACTCGACCGGGTTGAAATACTACGCCTAATGATTTTCACCCTCATTTTTCTACTATACCTCCTTTATTTTACAGGCTTTTCTATTCTATTTCCCCCCTGTTTTACCGTCTGCATGGATTTTTAGTACCGTTTTAGTACCACGCTCACAAGCTATTTAAATGCCGTATTGCCATCTGTGCAATGTCACGACAATATGAAATCTTAGTCAGTCCTACCCAAAAGGTACGCTCATATTCCTTTTGAAGCTGCCGGAACTGCGCCATAATCCTTTCGTACTTTTCCCACCGCATATATGGCGGCTTTGGGATATGCCATAAATCCTGTATGGGTATATCCGGGTAATCCTTTCTCCACCAGGTATATCCCAGTTCCTTTTCAACTATGCGCTCCATCTTAAGCCACAGTTCGTCCATTCCGCTTTTCTGTTGGCAGGAGTAGTTTAGTTTCGCACATTCCCGACACATATAATGCTTATGATAATTATACAGATACCTTACACGCCGCCCGCAATACGAACAATGGAAATATAATCTTGAAGATATACCATCAATCCCCGGGACCCGGGATAACGGCAGGTTTGTATAAGAATCCCCCTCCCTGATTTCTGCCGTCCTCTCCTGCACATGGTAAATAATATCTCCCCTGATTAGTGGGTATTGTACGGTTGTTTTGTAATGCAGATATTTATCCCCCATAAGATAATCACGAAATGAAAAGCTGTCAATCCGGTGGAAGTTTTCAAGCCGCCTGTGTGTCTTATTATGACCGCCAGAACCATAACCGCCCATATTATGCCTTTTCCTTTCCTGCAAGCATGTCATTGAGAATAGCCAGAGCATATCGCCTATATCCATAAAAATCATTTCTGCTAAATGGGATGCGCTCCATTTCTCCCAAGTCCATTTTTATTTCCAGCGCATCATAGGACTTGTTCTCCATAATGGAAAGGATGATATGCTCCGCTATAAGAGGATTAGCCTTATATGCCGCCGTCCGCACCTGTACGCCGTGTTTTCCTGACCGGCATTCCCTCAATAAGCCTTTCACTTTCTCGTCCGTCATCCCGTAATCAGCATAACTTTTTCTCATTCCATTCCTCCGTATCAAAAAAAATGCCCCCTGCAGTCACGCTGAAAGCAAGGGGGGCGAATCCTTATGTTGTTACTGGTGTTTCTCCTGCTGCTTTATTCTCCTGATAATAAATAGCCTTAACCTTATTATCCAGGACAAATGCGTCATAGCAGATACGCCCCTCCACCAGAGAACCACTGATTCCCGGCGGGTCTTCATGGACTTTATAATCTTCCAGTTTCGTAGGGGCCACACATGCGCATGGATGCGCCAGCATGAAGCCAAAATTCTCCGGGAGTCTTACCGCCGGAACCTTAATCACTGCTGCGCCGTCAATGTTGGAGATAACCCCTCTAAGACGCATATCTTCCGCAATGTCCGTTTCCATGATAATATCCTTACTGCGCTTCATCATGGTGTAAACATCCGGCGTTACCACTAAGATGCGCCCTGTTTCCGGCACTTCCGCATTATCCAGCTCATTATTTGCATTCAATATTTCATCAAAAATATTCTCTGCTGATAACACAACTGCTGTTGGTTTCGTTCCTGCATTAGCACACATCACTCTATAAGTATAGCTGTCCACCTCCGGCACGACCTTTTCTCTGACCTGCCTTGCCAGTGCAGAAGCTGCCGCTAACTGCTGTGCCGTTTCGTCATTATCCAGCTTATCAATCGCAAAGGTGAAGGAACGGTCCTTCTTTAAGGTAAATTCCTCCGTCGTTGCATCCAGGTCTTTAATTTCGCCGTATCTGCTCCCAGTGAATCCCGGGACCGGGTTCCTGCTGTAATCGGTCATTTCGCTTGTGCCGATTTTGTAAACCTTTATGCTGTGCGCCCCTGTCCAGCTAAAGTCCTGATTCGTCAGAAGCGACTTTTTTGATTCTGTGGTGAAAATTTCATCCGTATAAGGCTGAAACTGTGTAACTAAACTGATTGCCATAAAATATTATTCTCCTTTACAAATTCATGGCTTTTCTGATTGGGTCCGTGCCTGACATTCTAAAAGACGGGTTGAGCGGCTGTGTAAACCTTGCCCTGTTTTGTTCAAGCTCCACCTGTTTTGGGTCAGGAGTTCGCTCCTTTATCAAGCCATCTATTACATCCAATGCCTTATTAAAGGCTTCTTCGCTGCTGCAATTCAGCGCATCCATGATGCTTTCAGGGTATCCCCTGTCAATTAGCTTCTGGCGGCTATTCAAACGAAACTCACGCTGTGTAAGTTCCTGTTCCCTCTCGCTCAGTTCCTTTGCTGCTTTTTCCCGGTCTTTGGCAAGCCTATCCTGTACAATCCGATTAACATCGTCCTGAGTGAAGGTGCGCTCTGTCTGTCCCCCGTCTGTGGGTGCCTGTGTGCCCTGTGTAGAAGTGTTTTCCATATTTGCCATAGTTCAAATCCTTTCTTTCGTTTTACGCCCGAAATCGGCTTATTTCCCATTACTCCCAGCATATCGGGGAGCAGTTTCCCTCCATGCTCAGGGAGGTTTTCCAAGGTAAGAGAAAAGGAGGATACCAAAGAAAATAGGAGGTTTTCCTGCTCCACAGCAGGCTATTTTAGGCAAATAGAAAAGGCGTGGGAAAGCCTACTCAGTTTTGAGTAAAACTTCCCACGCCTTATATACGGCTTCCGTCCGGTGCTTCCAGCCGTCCGGGGTACTACTATATTCTGTTTGCCTTAATGATATTATAACAGAAAACAGGCAGATGCACAATGTTTTTCTGCTTCTGTTCCATATCCCTATATAGATATGTTTTGCCTAAATCAACGGCGAGTTTACACTTTTCTATGTATTTTTGTCCGGTATATTTATCTCTAAATAGGCTTTCTTATACCGCCCATTTTCGCCTTTATCTGCCTTGCATGACTTAATTATCGGCTTTAATAATTCCGTCACTGTATGAAGCTCCTGCGGCTTCTCATAGCTTATCCTTACCTTTGCTGCCATTGTATCACTTTTCACCTCGCTTTCCAACACTTTCATGGTATTACACCGTCGTTCAACATTCCTGCTCCCATGAGATACCCAAGATAAAATACATAAATGCTGCTAAATCTCGATATGTTTCTAGGTGTTTCTTCCTTCCTGTCAAGCCCTGCACAATAAACCTCGTGTATAAGTCTTTCGCCATACTCTACAATCGGGTTTTCGCTATCTACTTCCTTTTCAATCAGCGGAATGATGGCTTTTGCTGCTTCTTTTGCCCTTGCTTTTTCTTTCTGCTCCATGTACCATTTATGGGAATCCATCAAAACTCTGTATGCGCCGAATCCATATTTTTCGTGTACATAGTCAAGAAATGCCCCAGTTTCTGATTCTTCATCAGCAACAGCATAACCCGGAAACATTATCACTTTCAAAAATCCCTCAATATCCCTTTGCGGTACGGTGTGGTTTACATACAAGACGCCTTTCCTGTAGTTGGTGATTGCCACAAATTCTCCTGACTCCGTTTTATACAAGTGATTCAGACAGAATATTAAAGCTGTTGGAAGTTCTTCCGGTGATATTCTTTTTACTAACATAAATTTTCCCTTTCCTTTCCCCCAAAGCCGTGTTACTATGTAGTTGGTTTTGGTACGGCTCCGGTCGTGTTTGCCCTATAGGTATTGGTAATACCTATGGGGCTTTTACATTACTAAGTTCATAAATTCTGTGTTTTCATCTGATGTTTTCTTATCTCGAACAGATATTTCAGGCATATTTAACGGAATCCGCCTTTCCTTAATCCTACTTTTTATCCGGTCATCTACCTTTAATTCCTCAATAGGGAGATTGCTGGTTATAATTGTAGGCAGCTTGTTTGAATAACGGAAATTAATTAACTGGTACAGAGTTGTATTTACCCACTCTTTACTTACTTCTACCCCTAAATCATCCAGCACAAGCAAAGACGCCCCTAGAATACTTTGCTTTTCCGCTTTATCTTCCATGCTGCTATAGCCTTTTTTCGTAAGCTCCAGATAGTCCAATATATTGATGAATTTTACACTCACGTCATACCGCTTTACTACTTCATTTAACAGGCAGCAGGCCAGCATAGTCTTGCCGCTCCCTCCAATTTTAGAATGTATGTACAACCCCTTTCCACAAGCTCTAAACTGATTAAAGTTGACTATAAAGGCATTGGCTAAGCGGCTTTGAAATTGCGTATCCTCTCCATATATTTTCCAATCAAAGTCTTTTCCCGTTTTATCGAGATGCTCAAAGGGCATCATAGACCTTGCTTTGCGAAATTCACCGCTATCATGTGCTAAATTGTTTGAGTAAATTGCTGTCCCGTAATCCTCTACGTCATATTCTTTAAGCAAATATGTCTTCCCCTGGCTCTTTACCTCTGCCTGCTGCCGCAATCGCCCTTTTAGTGTCCTCCCATTGCTGGTCTGTATTATATGCGTTCCCTCCACTTTGATTATTTACCTCCTTACCTTTTGTTCCACCGCTGTCCTGCGTTCTGGCCAGCCAGTTATTAATAAACCGCTCAATTCCCCGTCTGGTCTTTTTCTTGGTGGGATTACTGTCAAGCCATACAATCATTCGTTTTAATTCCGTTTTCACCTCTACCGCCGGGTATGCTTCGGCCCATGATGCAATCTTTTCTAATGGCACATCATAAAAGGTTTTGTCATTCAGCGGAAGTAATATGCCGCTTGGGTTCGGTGTCGGCTTGTCCGGCTCCGGGCTTATAATATTATCTGTACTCTTCTCTTCTATTCTATTCTTATCTGTGTAAACCGCTGGTATGTCGTTTGGTATACCAAGTCCCGTACCAGTGTTATAAATTCCATTTTCAAGGGTCAACTGCTCCATTTCCTCCACATGGATAGACTTTGTGTACCTATCACAACGCACATAATTATTTTGTCGCCAATGCTTTATAACTATTACGCCACTTTCAAATGGTATAATATAGCCCTTTGCATACAATAATTTAAAATCATCATCTGAGCAGTTTACAATTTTTGTTATTTTTTTAGGTGAAGAAACAAATCCATCATCATCCGCTCGCATACCTAAATGAAAGTATAATGCTTGTGTTGTTGCTGGCATTTCCAGAAATCTATCTGTATCAACCACATCAAGGCTGAACATTCTTCTATTTGCCATATAGTAACGTCCTTTCTCTTCATTCTTCGTCATTGACATCCTCTGTAGGCCCCGTAAGCCCTCCAAAAAACCGCTTATCTGCATAAGCCTTGCTTACTCTACCTCTGACTACAAGAAATCCCTTCTGGGTCAATTCAGCGTTCATCTGCCGGATTAGCTTATAACTCATGCTCACCGATACGCCCAGCTTTTCCCCTAACTCTTTAGCGTTATAGGTTGCTACGCTCATTTCCTGCCTCCTCCTTCCTAATCTTCAATAATGACAATGTCTTTTGCTGATAAATCCAGTGCCTTACATATTGCCGGTACAACCTTAACTTTGCCTACCCGGTTGCCATTCAAGGCATTAGATACGGCCTGTTGGCTTATACCGCCCTGTTTTGCAATCTCAGTCGCTGTGAGACCCTTTTCAGCCATTGCCAGATAGATTTTTTTCGTATCTAATTTGATTTTCATTCTTTTCTCCTTTCTAAAATTTCTAATTGACTTTTTAAAGCATTTGCTTTATAATCGCATTATATCAATCATTTGCTTAAAGTCAAGAGCTTTTTTTAAATCTTTTGCTTCATTTTTTTTTTATCATTTGATATACTACTTTCAATAGGTGGTGAAAAAAAATGAGCATTGGAAACAATATACGAAATATACGCAAAGAAAAAGGATTGACATTACAACAAATTGCTGATTCTATGGGTTGTTCTCCACAGCTAATTTCACAATATGAATCTGGCAAGCGCCAACCAAAGCTAGAAACTCAAAAAAAATTGGCAAATGCATTGAATGTTCCAATTTATGAATTGGCTGAATATAAAGACCCACTGCCAGATATAGACTTGCAAGCTAATATTATAACCGAAATAGAAAACCACAAACTATTATTAAATTTTATTAGAAATATGGGATATGTAGTAAAATTCTCAGGATGTCCAAGCCGAGCAAATATGTGGATGTATGATGAAGAAGAAAAAGGATTTTGGACAGGGGATAAATTTATAACAAGCTGCCAATTTGGAAAGAACTGTGAGACTTGCAAAAGAAGACAAATTGCATTTTATGAACTTTTCAAAAATGGAAAATCTGTCAAAATTAAAATTACAACAATGCATGGTTTTTTTACAATGGTTGAAAACGATGTTGATAAACTACTAACGTTAATATTTGAGCATGGGGATATTTAACCACCCAAACCTCCAGAGAAATAATTCTGCACTTTCCCCACTTCCGGGGAATCGTCGCAGGAAGCTGCGATATTGCCACAAGTGGCAAAGTCGCCGATTCAGCAGTTTTAGACTAAATAACGGTTCGTTATTGAGTTCGATAGGAATAATCCTCGGTGTATCGGCAGTTGTACCGTCCGAAATTCGGACGCTTGGGTATGCCAACAAACCGACACGCTCTATCTGCCCCATGTAGCTGTTTTATCCTATCAATGGATAAACGCCCGTATATGGGCAACACAGAAGCCATACAGCCAATAACCTGCCCTTTGACAATATAATATGCTTACTCAGGGAGCCGAAAGGGCGATTACGTCAGCCGCTGGACGAAAGAAAGGGGGCTGGTGCTATGGTTACATACAGTGATTTGTTCACCTTCGTAATTATGCTTTGCGCTGTTATAACTCTTGTTATCAACATTAAACGCAAAAAGTAGCGCCCTCGCTCTGGTAAAGTAAGGCGCTACTTTTTGTAGTAAACTATTTTGCTGGCGGCTAGGTGTTCTCTAGCTTTCGGCTCTCTTGTTAAGCATATTATAATTGATATTCATGTGTTTTTCAAGTAAAAACTGTCCTGGTGCTACCAACACCGGGGAAAACTCCTGCATGGTACAAACGCACTGAGCAGGGGTAACAACCATGACAATATAATATGCTTACCGGGATAGCCGGGGACGTGTTTCCACCTGTTTCGAGCCTGTTCGGAAAGGGGTGGTGTTTATGTATGTGACTTGGAGTGAGTTAATCGCCTTTGTTGCAATGATTACGGGCATCATAGCCTTAGTGATTCAAATACATAAAAAATAGCCGTCCATGCCCTGAGAAA